>DATDOR010000509.1:0-6004 GCA_035293165.1 Anaerolineales bacterium
CACCTCAAATCCATAGGTATATTGGCCGAAAGATTTTGTGGTTGCAGTCACGACGCCTCCCGTGACGGTCATGCTGATGACGACGCCAGGTAAACCCGGCTCGCCCACCTCTTGCAGCCCGTTCCCGTTCAGGTCGTCAAAAACGAGCCCAAAGACTGTACCCGTTGCGTCGCTATTGGTGTCGCCAAAGTCAACGTAATAGGAGTCTCCCAGGCTGCTGACCACGACATTGAGGTCGTCCGGGGTCGAGGAGCGGTACCCAGGTGGATTCGTCTCGTGGAGCGAGTAGATGTCTACTTGCGAGACATTGTACGTGAATGTCCCCGTGATCAGGCCATTCCCGGTAGTGGTGATCGGATTCGTTCCATCCAGGGTAATGACAGCACCCGCCAGCCCTGGCTCGCCGAAATCCTGATCACCGTCGCTGTTTACATCATCAAAGACAATCCCCGTAATGACGGCCACATCGCCGTCGTCGCTGTAACCGAAGTTATTATCGGGATAAGTGCCTGCAACGGCAGGTACAAAGTAGAGGCTCTCTGGGGTAGTTGGGTAATAAGTGCCGCCAGGTCCGGCTGAAAGGATGCGGAGCATAGCACCAGGCGCTGCTGTGAATTGATACTCCCCATTCGAGTCGGTTAGGATGCTAACGGTGCTGCCGGTTTCATATTCCAGCGTTACTAAAACGTTGGGAATCCCCGATTCTCCCCCGTTGAATTGGCCATTCTCGTCACTATCATCAAAAACCGTCCCAGAGATAACCGCGACATTGCTGGCGAGAACATCCCCAAATAAGTTGCCCGATGAGGTCAAACCGCCGCTGAGCGAGCCTATAAGCAAGGTGTCGTGGTCAATTTTGCTGGCATTGTTACCAGGAATAGCATTGGTAGAGAGGTAACCACCAGGGTTCGTTTCCATCAAAGTGATTGCCTGTCCGGGAGGGGCATACAACAAGAAATTACCACCTGCTGTTGTTGTCTGACTCACTCCAGAACTAAGCTGGATGAGGGCGCCTGCCAGACCAGGTTCAGTTCCATCACGTTGACCGTTCGCCAGGCCACCGCCACCTGCACCGTTATCGTTCCACACCTGTCCGGCGATGGTAACGACGTTGCTTGTAAGGGCGTCTCCAAAGTAAGCATTGGCGTACACAGTCCCTGATAGCGGTGTGTCTATCTGTAATGCGTTGGACCCCACTCTGGTCATCCCGTTGCCCGCAATTGCATTGGTGGAGACATACCCGGCTGGATCAATTTCAGTGATTAGAATCGGAGAACTGTCGCTCAGGCTGAGATACATGGTGTAGAAACCAGTGCTATCCGTGGTGATGTTTGCGTTGTTCGCAGAAACACTCGCACCGGAGAGACCCCCTTCGCCAGCATCTTTCGTGCCATCTACATTCAAATCCTCAAACACCTGACCGGTGATCTTAATCCCCTGAAAATCCCCGAAGTCAACAGGAGAACCATTACTTGAGCCTGTTACGACATTAAGTTGAACTTCATCGGGGGTGGTGGAAACGTACCCGGCAGGGTTTGTTTCGGCGACGGTGGTGTTCGTATTATTATCAAACCGTAAGGTATATTGCCCATACTCATTTGTGAACACAGGAGAGGTAGCTGCAGATGTTCCAGCAATTTCCACGCTGGGCAGGCCGGCTTCACCCAAACCCTGGCTCCCATTGTGGTTCTCATCCTCAAAGACTGTGCCGAACACGACGCCGAATGGGGAGGCATCGGCAGCATAACCAAAATTCACGGTTTGTGTGATACCGAGCGTGGCCTGCAAGTAGAACTCGCCAGGGGTCGTGCGGAAGTTGTTGGCTGGAATCTCGGCGGTGACAGAGATGGGAAGGCCAAGCTCGAGCCGGAAGCTGTAAAAGCCGTTGATGTCGGTTGTGGTCGTGGTCAGGGGGAGGGCCGTGCTATACAAAGAGACCGTCAAATTTGAGAAACCAGTCGTCTCTCCCGGGTCTTTTACCCCGTCCCCATCCATATCTTCAAAGGCATGTCCCTGGATGATGGCAGCATCCCGGTTAACCAGGGTTGTTTCGGCTGCGCCGGCAACGAAACCAGATTGGTCGGATTTCAGACCATAGTCATCGTTTGTAATCACAGTTCCAGTCGCCAGGAAGTCATCTACACGCACAGTCAGGAAAACATCCCCACTACTGTTCGCAGGAATAGCGCCCAAATTCCAGGTCACGATACCGCTATTCTCGTTACAAGATGAGCCACCACTGCAAGACTGGTAAGTCGTGCTCATAGGGACTGTATCCGTAATAATCGCATTGGTCGCACTGGCAGGGCCTGTGTTCGCGTAGTGTAATGTGTATACCAGGTCATTCCCAGTGAGAACCGGGTCAGGCGAATCGCTCTTGCTAATGGACAGGACAGGCGCATTGACGGTGGTCGTGTCGTTTGCCGTTTTATTATTGAAACGATAACCACTCGGGTTCTCGTACTGAACAGCCATCTGGTTGTTCAGGACAGTCCCATTGGGAGCCATGATGTCGAGGGTTACCGGAATTTCAATCGTGACACTTCCACCGCCCGTTGCAATGGGGCCCAGGCTGTTCCACACCAGCGTCTGGCCGTTCGTAAGGTCTGGGGGAGGAACAGGTGCTCCAGCAAGCGTAAGATTGACGGGAAGCACATCCGTGATTACCAATCCAGCAGCCGATAAGGAGCCATTATTCGTTACGTTCAGGGTGTAAGTAGACAGATCGCCAGGCCCGGCAAAGGTTTTTCCATCCGTTTTGCTTAGTGAAAGCGTTGGAGCCTGGATCAAAGTTGTGGTTGTGCTAGAAAGTGCACTAACGCTGGGCAAGCTCCCTGGATCGATACCAAAAAAAGCATTGTTGGCTAGGGTTGTGTTGTCAGGGATATCAGCACCGTTCCCATCTACCAGAACCGAAAACGATAAAGTTCCAGTGCTTCCAGGTTGTCCTCCTGCAGCGATGTTTCCGATGTTCCAGGCAATACGGCTATTTGTGGTTTCATCAGGATCAGGGGGAGGGCTGATTGATCCAGAGTCGATAGTCGCAAGCGCGGTGTCTACATCGTCCCAGATCCAGACATATTGCAACGATGCCGTTCCAGTATTCGTGTATTGAATGGTGTAAGTCAAAAATTGGCCCTGTTGAATTATGGAGCTACTCACCTGTTTTGTCATTTCAACAGAGAGAGATCCATCAATCGTAATGGATGTTGAAAGGTTGTCTTGGCAGTAGAAATTATCATACTTATCGGTGGAACCGAAATCAACCGCACCATACGGACAGAGTCTGGTAGTCCCCGGGGTTAGCGCGATAAACGTATAGCTTACTTCCGCGTTTTCGGCAAATAGAGGTAAGGAATCGAAATAGAGCCGGTCGTTCACGGTAGTGCTCTGTGTTCCGGCATCGTTGAAAAGACGTACCTGCGCCGCCAGCAACCGGTAGGCATCGGCATCAAAGTCAACATTACCCACTGGGCTGAATAAAACACCCACCGGGCTGTTTCCCAAATCGTAATTCACGGTGACAGTAAAAGCAACGCCGACAATGACGTTTGCGCTGGTCTGGACAACTCCGGAGTTTCCCGTACTGATATAACTTCTGGTCTCGACCGTTTTATTGGGCGCCGGATTCCCATAGAAGTTGTCGGAGGTGGTTACAGGATTTGCGTTGTCCGCCGAGGCAGTTACCGAGTATTGGAAATTGGCTCCGATCACTGTTGAATAACGAGCAAACCAATACGCATAATAAACTTCCCCGGGGGCCAATTCATCCACAGTACGAACCGGGTTCTCGCCAGGAAGGAGAACCCAGTTATTAGCCGGGTTGTTGTAGTTCAACGAGACTACCAGGTTGTTCGCAATTTCAATACCTGTATTCGTGATTTCAGCTTCTACCACAAATACCTTTGGAACCTCCCCCCCAGTTCCATTCGGGTCGTTGTGGTCCAGAGGCGTCCAGGGCGAACTGAGAATGCTAACCGACAATGTTGTATTTGCAGGAGCAAGTAGCACACCATCGCTGGATGAAGCACTCAATTGATTTGTATCAATGGTTTGGAAAGAGGCTGGAGATTGTGTCCCTTCTTGTGCAGAAACCGCAGCAGGGGCAATCAGGGAAAAGATCATTTGGCTGATGAGCATCATGATCATCCCCTTACGAAAAATATTCACGGAATTCATAATAAGCTCTCCTTAGGATAAATGATGAATATGAAAACAAGTAACTACTTAGCCGGGTAGAGGATTAGCCCGGAAAAAAAGGTGTGCGTGGGGGTGGCCACCCCCACGCACACCTTTTTTTCCGGGAGCCTTCTTTCTTCGCCTGAGTAGTTACGAAAATAATAAATGGAAGAAAACTTGAAAATCACACAGGGTTATTCCTGTGTGGAGATGAAGTTTTCTAATAGGGTCTTAATAATAATAACCATTCAGGGAATTGACTGGTATAGTTTGATCATTCCCTTAAGTACTAGAAAAACTTAAGTACTGATGTGGAGGAACTGAACGAGTTGTTATACACATTAAGGCGACAGTCACTGGCGAACGTGACCGTTCGCTTAAAGGGACTGTCACCTGCGCGATTTCCCATTATCATTAACCGTAACTACTCAGCCAGAGTAAGAAGTAGCCGAAAAAAGGTGTGCGTGGGGGTGTACACCCCCACGCACATCTTTTTTTCGGCGATTCATAAGAATTATGTGATTAACGCGTCCGGTAAATGGGTACTCCGGTTCAGATACACCAGCCCGGCAAAGTCCTGACTAATATCTATCCGGGCCAGGCCAGTGTTGTTCGTCACGAACCATTGATTCTTGTCCAGATTCTTCTGCGCCCGTTTGGGAGTCAGACCGAGGAAATTGCCCAGGAAGAAGTTCAAAAATCCCCCGTGCGTAACGACGAGAACACGATCATCCATCTTTCCGTGTTGGGAGCGGAGAAATTTGAGAACCCGGCGGACGCGCGCAGGGACATCGGCGTGCAGTTCGTGTGGACGGTTCCACCATCCCGTGTCGTTGAAGTCGTCCGGCAATACCAACCGGGGAAAGTGTTCGGTGAAGAAAGCGAGATCCGGCCCGGGCAACCCGATTTTTTTGTCATTTTCCACATCCCATTCATAGACCCCACCCCACTCGTGGAGGTCGGTGCGTCCGTAGACGGACATGTCCAGCCGTTCGGCGATGATGTGGGCAGTTTCGGCGGCGCGGCACATCAGGCTGGTATAGATGTGCGTGAGGCCAAACCCCTTGCGATTGTCGGCGTTGTATTGATTGACGGGCGAGTCGGGGTTGGATTGGGCGATATGTTCGGCAACGGCGCGGGCTTGTTGGCGGCCGAGTTCGGTCAATGGAATATCCGAGTAGCGATGAGGCTCGCCAGGGTTGGCTTCCCAACGGGCATTGTTTTCAGATTGGGCGTGACGTAATAAATAGAGTTGCATGGGGAGAGGTTGTAATAGCAAGGGAAGGGATTGTCAAGCAGAAGGTGGATAGCCCTGCACACGGGAGACGCGGCCCACTGCCCAACGGACGAGATTCTGGGCGCCCCACGCCCGGTGGATGGGGATGGGGATGGCAGCGTGGTTTGCGACACGGGCGCGTATGAGGTGCGGGAGGTGAATGCGTGGGTGTTTTTGCCAGTCATCATCCATCCGTAAAGGGGGGGGATTAAAAAGAAGGGGATTTGCTGGGTGGAGGTTGTCAAGCGAAGACAGGAAATTCTGGTATTATCATCGAAAAGATCTGGATTCCAAACTTCGCAAGTCTCCAAGCGCATCCTTACCCAAAAGAATATCCATTTTTCAGCTGGATCGTCACTCAAAAGTGTATTCGTCAACGAAAGTGTGAACAACGAGATTCCCGAAAAAGACTTCCGAAGTTTCAACGTAACCGTTCAGTTCTCCCACCTGAAGGGGGTAAGAACCCGAAAAAATGGTGTCCGCAGGGGGTGTACACCCCCTGCGGACACCATTTTTTCGGATAATCCCCTCACCAAGTGAACGGTTACG
>DATDOR010000510.1:0-3176 GCA_035293165.1 Anaerolineales bacterium
CGAAAAAAAGGTATGCGTGGGGGTGTACACCCCCACGCATACCTTTTTTTCGGGTCATTTCCACGCCAGGGTCCGAATACTGCATACTGCACGACTGACTATTGAATTACGCGCCTCCCGAACCATACAACGACGGGTCGGTGGGCGTCTGACCAGATGGATCGTGGACGTATACCTGATCCCCAACTTCCGCCCAGTCATAAAACCATTGTGAGTCCCCAGGGGACAAATTCACACACCCGTGGGAGCGCGGCCAGCCGTAGCCGGTGTGCCAATAGGCTCCATGGAGGGCCCGGGCTTCGTCGAAGTACATTGTCCAGGGGACATCTTCCAGGTAGTACCGGTCGGAGCCATCAGGTTCAAAACTGCCAGTCATGTAGGTTGCATCCAGTTTTTCATAAATGGAAAACAAACCGGGACGCGTCCAGAAAGGATCAATACCGCTAGAGATGACTGTGGCAAACATGATCCGTGTCCCTTCATAAGCAACAACCGTTTGCTCGTAGAGGTTGATGTCAATCCAGCGATCAGAGACAACCCCATCAGGCCGGGCCGTGCGCGGATAAACCATGCTGATCATGCGTTTTTCAATCCATTCGCCAGGGCGGATCATGACCCATTCAAGGCCGTCCACGGTTTGTTTGTCGTACATCTGGTAAATCTCAAACCGGTTCACCCAATTGCCAGTGTAATCATCCGGCGTCAGGTAGGTGGGAGACTTTTTTGTTTCAACAGGCTGTAAAATCCAGCCAAAGGGATTGCGCGGCGATTGTTGAAAAACCAGGCCCTGAAAGGTGGGGGTTCCAACGCGGTGAACGTCATTCGCGTTCATCCACACGCCGGATTCGACTTCGTACACCCGTACATCTTTATATACTTCTGTATAGGTGTAGGAAATATAATTGAATATCCCTTCCATGCGGCGAATGGGGTTCTTTGCGCGCGCGGCGTCATCCATGCTGCCATACATGGGTGCATTGCGTGTGACGACCTGTCCGTATAGGTAGGGAAGGTAATTCAGGCCGGGGTCGGGATACACATAAACCAGCGGCTTCATGGGCAGTCGAATCCCCAAGGCTTCCATTTTCTTGAGATAATGCGCCGGGCCAAGTTCTAAACAATCCCCCTGGACTCCCGGTTTACACAATGCAGCGCCATCACCGGATTCAGTGATGGAAGGTTCTTCGGTCGTTTCCTCTGCCCGGGCAGGGGCGATGGTGGAAAGCGAAAAGACGCAGAGCAGAACGAAAATGGTGATGAGAAAACGCTTCATAAATCCAGGTCAGGCAGCCATACGAGCGGGGTCAAACGCACGGCTGTCATCGGGTTGAATAATTAGAACAATTTCACGTTATTATAGCAGGAGAGGCTGTAAATATGGATGAGTGCGCGCTTAAGAAGCTATCTTCTCCGCAAGTCTTACACTATCCTCCACTTGCACCCCGCGGAGTGCCAGGAGTGAAAATAAATTGAATCCCACTGCCACCAGCCCACTTGCAAAAATCCCCAAGGCAAATACAGACGGGGCGATCCACGCGGCCAGGGCGCGGCCTAACGACAGCCCGGCGATGTTAACGGCAAGCAGGGTAGCCCTGCGTCCTGGCATGATCTCCGTCATCATTGGGATGCTGCTGACCAGGCTGAACTCAAACGTGATGTAAAACAGGAACAGCCCCACAACCGCGCCGGGAAGGGCGCGTCCCAGCACAGGCAGGGCAAGCGCCATCAAGCTGTTCAGGATCAAGCCGCCTGCAATCGCCCGCGTTTTCCCCACCCGGTCGGTGATCGCCCCCACCAGTCCCTCGCCCGCGAGTTCGCTGATCCCGATCACCAGCGACGCCGCGCCGAGGGCGGTGACTTGCAGTTGAAAACTCTCCTCCAGCCACACGCCGAAGATGATGTTGACAACTTCGTTCGCCGCGCTCATCCACAGGCCGACGAGCAGCCCCGCGATGGCGGAAGGGTGGGTCAGAATGTCGCGCACACCGGCGAAGAGGTTGGTACGTTGGATCAATTGGGCTGGTACATTGGGTAACTGCCAGGCCAGGATAATGATTGATAACAGTGCTAACCCCGCGAGGAGGGGGAAAGGAGCCATCCATCCCCCGCGAGCGATGAGAAATCCCGCCAGGGGGATGCCAACGATGAAACTCAGCGACCAACCCATTTCTATCAGAGCAATCGCCAGTCCACGTTGATGGTAGGGAACTTGATCCCCCACGAAGGCATGCATGGAGGGGTCAAGGACGTATTTGCCCATAGTGGTTAGCAGCATGGCTGTGACCAGGCCATGAAATGTAGGCCAGACAATGACGATCCCCGTTCCCAACAGAAATAACGACATCCCCAACAATATCCCAAACTTGCGTCCCCGTTGATCGGACACCGAGCCGATCAGTGGGCTGGCTACGCCCAACAACGACCGGACCGCCAGGGCGCGGGCGAAGGTTTCCAAATCCACGCCCACGCCGCGCGCAAAGGCAGGGAGTAAGGCATAGACCATCCGGTGCATGGTGTTAACCAATGTACGGACGAGGGTAAAGAGCAGGATTTTTTCTCTATATGGGTTCACGCTGCCGCCACCAGCGCGCCATTTGCGTGGCGGCAAGGAGAGTCAGCAGCGTCAGCCCGCCAATCGAGAAGACGAACGCCACGCGCCAGCGCGGCTCGGCGAGGAACAGGCCGTTCCAGTTCGTCTGCATCGCCCACAAGGAAATGGGGAGGTAGGTAATCCAGAAAAACAATCCGGTGCGGCCCAACGCGCGGGACCAGTAATGCCACCCGGCCTGGTTGGTAGTCAGACCTGCCAGGCCAGTGGCGGCTGCCAGGGTCAGTCCCACGAGCGCGGCCCACACCCACGCCCCGTGTAAATACACCACGCGCACATGGGTCCCCAGCGATTTTTCCGCCGGGCCCAGGGCAGCAAAACTGGCAATGGCCAGCAGGGAAATGACAAACCACAATACGGGAGACTTTTTGTTCATTATCGGGGAGGCCAGGCCCGGATCGCTACTTGTTGGGCATTAAAACTGGTGATGCGGCCAGCTTCGATGAGGGGGAGCATTTCTTCATCCCGAAGGACATGGCTGTATTCATCTGGCGTATAGCAGGTAAACTCGCCCGACAGAAGTTTCTGCGCCATGCCCTCCCCCCAATCTAGCGTAGCTGTGCCGTCT
>DATDOR010000511.1:0-5577 GCA_035293165.1 Anaerolineales bacterium
AAAATAAACCCCACCAACGAATCGATCTCTTCATTGCTGAGATCCCCACTCCAGGGAGGCATACCCTCATGTTGACCCTGGGAAATCACTTCAAACAAATTACCATTATTGGGAATATTGGACACCTCCCCATGACAACCGGCGCAGTTATACGTGTACAAATAGGCTGTTGGATCACCAGGGATGGATTCTGCCGGCGGCGGCTCCTCCAAAAAGGAGGCTAGTGTGAGCCCAACGACACTCATTGCGACAAACGCGGCAACCCCGATGACGGGCAAGCGCTTGGAAAAGTGGCGGAAACGGTTGCTGTCCACAAAAGGTAATGCCAAGAGGAGCAATACAAGCAGGGTTGGAATTACCACAACACCAACTACTTCCAAGTTTCCCGGGAAATATTTCAGGAGCTGGAATAAAAATCTGAAATACCATTCCGGTCGTGGTAAGTAAGAGGTGTCAGCAGGATCAGCACGCGGCTCCAGAGGAGCCCCGACGAAATAGCTCAGGAAGATCAGAATCAATAATAAGCCGAAGGCAACAATTGCATCTTTAACGAGGATATCTGGGAAAAAAGGAACGCCTCCCTTTTTCTTTTCTTGATAGTTCTCTTGATATTGGCGCTTTTCTAACTCATTCATATTTGGTCATCTTTGTGCGGGATCTCGCTAATTCCGTTTCGAATGACGAGATACATGTGGATGATAATTAATAACAGGAGAGAAGCAGGCAAAAACCATACGTGTACGCCATAGAAGCGGGCCAAGGAAACTTCAGAGAGCTGTTGGCCACCTCGCAGCACGCGCAATAACCAATCCCCGATACCGGGCGCTATGCCTACAATACTTGTCCCCACGGTCGTCGCCCAATAGGCTTTCTGGTCCCATGGAAGCAAATATCCGGTAAATCCAAAACCAAAGGTCACGAGCAGTAGGAAAACTCCGGATAGCCAGGTAACTTCACGGGGAAATTTGTATGAACCATAAATCACTACGCGTGCCATATGAAGCACGGAAAGCAGGATCAAGGCGCTAGCGCCATAATGGTGCAAACCGCGAATGAGCCAGCCCGCGTTTACATCGTGAGTAATAAACTGAACTGTGTCGTATGCGTAATCAGGGGTTGGCACGTAGTAGATTGTTAAAAGAATTCCCGTAACCATCTGCAGGAGGGCAACGAATAGAGTGGCGCTGCCCAGGGTGTATGCCCAATTCACTTTGGGTAATTTGCGCAGAAAAATAGCTTCCCACACACCTCGCCAGCCAAGGCGTTCGTCAAGCCAAACGGCCAAACGCTTTGCGATATTATCCAAACGCGACAAAAAGCTGACCATTTTCTTCTTTCACCTCATACCGGTCGAGTGGGCGCGGAGGGGGGCCAGAAACCACTGCCCCGTTTTTGTCAAAGACACCGTTGTGACATGGGCAAAAAAACTTCTCCTCGTCCGCTACCCAACGGACGCGACAACCCAGGTGCGTGCAAATGTTTGAAAGGGCTACGAATTCACGATTGTTCTCCGTAAGCACATAGTATGACAACTCTCGCTCATCGATTATCCACCCAGCCCTTTGCGTTATCTTTGTCCTAAATAATGTCGGCTCTCCCACAGTTACCCTATCCGCCGCTCCCAGGGGGATAAAGTTAATTTCTTCGACTTTTTTTCGTGCAGGAGAAACAATGTATGAAATTGCCGGAATTCCAACAATCAAACTGATCAAGCCCCCTAAGGAAAACGTGACGAGACCCAAAAACCCTCTGCGGCTAAGCCGATTATCATCGTTCATGGTTTATCCTCTGTGTTTCGGTTTTACCGTATATAGCACAATATTAAGCCTTGATCCGATTTTACTCTAGCACCTCATCCACTACCTGCTGATCCTTAAAAACATGCACGGGTGTGATTGTCCAATGCTCCAGAATAGCTTCTGCACATTAAACTACCACCGGGCCTATTTTAGTAGACCCGGTGGTCGCATTGAAAACTATTACGCACTCACATTTTGCATTTGAAATGCGTTTGGATCGTTGATACTACTTCAATGAAGCTATCGACCACTCAAGCAAGGCGATCGCATAGTTTGA
The DNA here is from genome assembly GCA_035293165.1 of Anaerolineales bacterium. Lineage (GTDB taxonomy): Bacteria > Chloroflexota > Anaerolineae > Anaerolineales > JABWBV01 > JABWBV01. Next base: position 2,077 of record DATDOR010000511.1, read on the forward strand.
GTTGTGAACACCGAAGCTCGTATCGTTGTGAGCCAGGTAAATCCAGTTCCAAAGCGCTGCGGCATATGCTTCTGGGACGGTCGAGGGTATTTCACTCCCCTCAGCGTCTAGGACGCCTTTTGCGATTAGAAGCCCTTCCAGCTCATCGGCAAGCTCATGAACTTGAGTTTGCACGCCGTTGATATCGAAGTTTTCAGCGCCTTCATGACATCCCTGGCAAGTGGCAACATTTGGTCGAAATGCGTGACTCCGACCCTCACCCATGTGGCAGGTCACGCAGGTGTCTTCCACCTCTTTTGCGTGCGGGCTTAGGCTGCCTTCCACATCACCTGCTCCACCGATTCCCAACAACATGGTAGCCTCCACCCCATAATGAAGGCCGAAGTGATCCACAATCTCCACGTTGCCATCTACGGCTTCGGGAAATGCCCGGCGCGGCTGGTGGCAGTTTGCACACAGGTTGCCCAAGCCACCGTCGAAGGTTTGGCCTGCAAACGCGGAAATCTCAACGGGATCCGTGGTCTCCAGGGCAAAGTCTGCATCGGTGTAAGTCGTGTGAATCTGGTGGCAGGCACGGCAGTCTTGGCGCGTTGGGTTGGGATCTCCTTCCTCAACTTCGTTCCAGCTAAGACCTGCGGCAATTCTTTCGCTGAAACCGCCGCCCGAATGGCATCCGGCGCAAGCAGGGTTTGTTCCCCTCACGTAAACTTCTCCAGTACCGTGCAGAGACGTGCTCCAGGCTGTCTGCATCCCCGTGATTACTGTGCTGTCGTTATGGCAGCCCGTGCAGCTTAGGTCTTTAGCCTCTCCGAGCGGTCCGGCGGGGCCAGGTTCACCCTGAGGACCGGCCGGTCCTTGAGCCCCGCAGGCTGCCAAAAGCAACCCAAGTACCATAAATAAGCCGGCATAAAATAGCGTCTGTTTCTTCATTGGTCCGTCCTGTCTCTAGTTTATTCTCCTATGTGATTTTTGTAACAACTACTTACGCATGTATAGCATATTTCTCTAATGCAATCAAATAAAAACATCAATATGGGACGAATGTCCCGATTTTCCGAGGACCTTTGTCCCCAAATGTTTGGACAAGAAAGGCTTAGCAGTTGATCGCTTTTCAATAAGTAGTGGTCGCGCAAAATGCACATGAGGCGACCAATCATTCGCTTCATGTTATTCAGTTGATCATTGTGACAAATGACACTTAGAGCCGCTGGAGTTTCTTGATAAGTTTTATAAATTATACTTACAAGGTTTGGAGTCACAAACATGCTTAATAAACTCTCAGCGATATTTTCATTTCCAGTTTCTTGGATAAAAATCCTCGTCATTGCGCTAGGCATTAGCCTAATTGGTGTTGGTGTCTTTACAAGTGTGAAACCATCATCTGCTTTCTCCTCGGAACAAACCGGTGCAGACCAGGCAGGTCCAAATGACCTCTGCCTTAACTGCCATGAGACACCAGATACATTCATCAAATTAAAGTCAGCTGAAAGACTAAATCTGTTCGTAGATAGCTATATGTATAACACCTCAGTTCATGGGGCCCAGGGAACCACTTGTGTTCAGTGCCATACAAATATTTCTGGTTATCCCCATCCCGATCTGGAGGCTGCCACTCAGAGAGAATTCACTGTTCAGCAGAACCAGGCCTGTGGTGAATGTCACGCAGACAATTACCAATCAACATTGGATAGCGTACATCAAGCGGCACGCGATGAAGGTAATCTCAATGCCGCGGTTTGCACCGATTGCCATGGCGCCCACGATGTGGCCGCTTCTTCAATACCCCGAAGCAATGTTCCGCAGCTCTGTGGAACGTGCCACTCCCAGATATTTGAGTTATATAAAACCAGCGTACATGGAGGAGACCTACTCGATGAGGGAAATCCCGACGTTCCTACATGTACCGATTGTCACGGTATTCATGAGATCAGGGGCCCTTTACTGGACGAATTTCATCTCTTCTCCCCGCTGATTTGTGCAAATTGCCATACAGACAAATCCATAACGGAAAAGTATGATCTTAATCCCTTTGTATATGAGACCTATTTATCCGATTTCCACGGCACGACAGTTACTTTATTTGAGAAAGTATCACCTGATCAACAGACCAATAAACCGGTTTGTATTGATTGTCATGGAGTACATGACATTCGCAGAACTGATGACCCGAAAAGCACGGTAATTCAAGAAAACCTGATCAGTACCTGCCAGCGCTGCCACCCTAATGCCGCGGGGGATTTCCCCAGCGCCTGGTTAGGCCACTACTCACCCTCATGGGAAAAAACACCAGTTGTTTCAGGTGTAAATCTCTTTTATAAAATAGTCATACCGGTTACCGTATTCGGGATGTTGATGTTTATTATTCCCGATGGTTTCCGTCGGATAAAGAAGCGATCCGACAAAGGTGAATCGTGAGTATAAAGAAAGGCCAGCAATACCGTCGTTTTGTTAGCGAGGATCGCATTCAGCATTGGTTATTAGTGTTTTCATTCAGCGTTCTAGCCCTCACAGGAATGGCGCAAAAGTATTCCGGTTCGTTTATTTCAATTCAACTAATCTCCCTTCTGGGAGGGATTGAAACAGTTCGCATCATTCACCGAATTGCAGCGACACTATTAATGCTTGAGGTCGTCTTCCATCTTGGAGTGGCTGGCTACCGAATTTTTGTGCAACATGTCCGCCCGAGAATCTTCCCAAACACAAAAGACATTTCCGACGCTCTAAAATCACTGCAATTCAATCTGGGGGCTGTGAAAGAAAAACCCCAATTTGGACGTTATTCGTTTGAAGAAAAATTCGAGTATTGGGCGGTGATTTGGGGGCTGGCAATCATGATACTGACGGGCTTTATGCTCTGGAATCCGATTGCCACCACCCATTTTTTTCCCGGGCAATTCATCCCTGCAGCAAAATCGGCTCACGGATCTGAAGCGTTACTAGCCGTTTTAGCAATTCTGATCTGGCATTTGTATCATGTTCTCGTTCGCCATTTCAATAGAAGCATGTTCACGGGATATCTTTCCGGGGAGGAGATGCTTGAGTTACACCCGCGAGAACTAGCCGAGATCGAGTCTGGTGCCACGACCTCAAGAGAGCCGGAAAGCGCCATTGCAAAACGGCGGGCTCGTTTTATTCCGGTTTTTACGGCGATCTCGGCGTTTTTGTTACTTGGTATATTTCAATTTATCACTTTTGAAAAGACCGCCCTAGATACCATTGATCCCGCAATCCAAGTAACCGTCTATGCGCCCTTAACCCCACAGCCATCGCCTTCTTTTGAGCAAACCCCAATCAGCGGGTTTCTGGCGCAGAACAACCAGGCCTTGGAAATGATGTGGCCCTTTAGTGCACACACGAACAAGGATGCTGCCTCATTCCGTTATTGGGACACTCAAGGCATGGTGGACGAAGAATGCAGTACATGCCACTCCTCAGAGGGTCTGCCCAATTTCGTTTTAACCGGATCGACGCTGCCGCAACCAGTCTCCAACGGCTTGTTCT
>DATDOR010000512.1:0-21391 GCA_035293165.1 Anaerolineales bacterium
CCCCTCCAACGCCTCCCCCGTCAACCTCCCCAGCCCCCCATACACCAACCGCAGCGTGTTCTGCCAATCCGCCAGGCGCACCAGCGATAAGGGCGTGTGCAAATACCGTCCGGGAACGGAAACAGAAATGCTCGGAATCCCCGCGCGGGCCTTGTGCATTGCCCCTGCATCCGTCCCCCCGCCGCCGGGCTGGCGGTATTGGTACGGGATGCCCAACGCGTCGCCCGTCTCGGCAAAGTGCCGCACCAGGCGCGGGTCGGAGAGCGTCCCCCGGTCTACCGTATATAAGGCTGGACCGGCATCTAGACGCGTGTTGTAGTGGGCGTTTTCATCCTCGTCGTCGTAAGGGGGGAGGTCATGGGCCGGGGTGCAGTCCAGGGCGATGGCAATGTGCGGGTCGAAGGTGTACGCGGCGACCTGCGCGCCGCGCAAACCCACTTCCTCCTGCACGGTGAACGCAGCGAGCAGTTCCACGTTCGGCGGGGGATTTTTGACTAACTCGATCAGGTTCGCCACCCCAATCCGGTCGTCTAGCGCTTTTGAACGGAGGCTCCTGGACGCACCTTGCCCAATCGTCGTGAAGTTCGGGGCAAACGTCGCCCGGTCGCCCACTTTGACTTTGCCGTTGCCTCCGCTGCCAGTGTCAATCCGCATACTGTCCGCGGTGAAATTCTTCTTCCGTTCGTCCGCAGTGGTCAAGTGAATGGGTTTCGCGCCAATCACACCGGAGATATGATCCTTCCCGATGGAGACGGGTTTGGCAACCAGTAGGGCGGCATCCATCCCCCCGACGATTTCAAAGCGGAAAAAGCCATCTTTGTCATCATTGGAGATCATAAAACCGACTTCGTCCATGTGGGCAGCCAGTAACACGCGCAAGGGATTGTTTTTCACACGCCGTTTGCCAGTTGCCTGCGCCTGCCGGGTCACAAGCACGTTACCCAACGCGTCCACTTTGTAGCCGTCCGCATACGGTTTGGTTTCTTCCAGCACAATTTTCCGCACCTCGCCCTCATCGCCCGATACAGCACAGGCATTGCATAGGCGTTCGAGGAGTTTTATTTGAGACGTTCCAATTTTAGGTAAGGTGTTATCAGCCATAGAATGATCCAGTAATTCGTAATTACTCAATTACTCGTTACTCCTTACTTTCTCCATCCCAACTTAACTTCTCCATAAATTCCCCATCCAAATCGGCGATAAATTCGGCCAACAGTCGCCCAACGCGGGTGACATCTTTCAGGTGAATGACTTCAACAGGGGTGTGCATGTAGCGCAAGGGGATACTGACGACCATTGTTGGGATGCCATCGGCGGCTACTTGCAGCGCGTGGGCGTCGGTGCCGGAGTGGCGAGTATGAATTTCAAATTGTGTGGACATTTCCAGCCGGTCGGCGGCCTGTTTGAGCGCCTTATGGATGCCGGGGTGGATGTTCGGCCCCCAACCCAGGACGGGGCCTTTGTTCAGTTCCTGTGTTCTGTGGACAGGACTGTTCGGTTCTTTGCCAAATGTCACGTCAATGGCAATCGCCAGGTCAGGACGCAGTTCGTGTGCGGACGTGGCTGCACCGCCGAGCGTTTCTTCCTCCTGCACGGTAGCAACCGCCCACACATCCCAACTATGGTGGTGGGATTGCAGCACATCCAGGCAATGAGTGAGGGCAGCCACCGACGCACGGTTGTCCAGCGAATGTCCGGCGAGGAGATCGCTCCCCAGTTCGAGCGGGGGCTGGGCAAATGAGACCAGGTCACCAGGGCGGACAAGCCGGCTGACCCGGCGGGGAGGAAGGCCGGTATCCACCATCAACTTGTCGAGGGGCACCACGCCGTTTTGCAGGTCCGAAGGGAGTAGGAAAGTCGGCGGTTTCACGATCACCCCCGGCAGTTCTTCCCGCCCATGCACGGTGACGGGTTGGCCAGGCAGCACGCGCGCATCCAGCCCGCCAATTTCGGTGACATATAGAAAACCATCTACAATCCGTGTCACCATCATGCCAATGGCATCCATGTGGGTGGCGATCAAGATGCTGTGGCGCGGCTCGCCGGTTTGCGTGCCGCGTTTGAACCCGTGCAGGCTGCCAATGCGGCTGACGCCGAGTTCGTCGGTGAGCGGTTTCCAGGTTTCTTCAATGATCTGCCGGACAGGGGCTTCATAGCCGGAGAGGCCAGAGACAGTAATGGTTTTTTTGAGAAAAGCAGGGATGTCGGTCATGAGAATGGTTGGCGATCAGGGAATGGGAGTAGAAAGTGTAGGGCTGTTCGTCCCTGTTGGGGTCTCCGTAAAAGTCGCTGTAGGGGTCGAGGTGGAAGTAGCCAGGGCGGTTGTTGTAGGTGTGGGGGTGGAAGTAACAGGGGCAGTCTCCGTAGGCGTTGGGGTAAAAGTATGGGTGGGGATAGGTGTCGTAGGTATAGGCGTTGCCGTGAAAGTAGCTGTCGGCGCCGGGGTAAAGGTTTCCGTCGGTGCAGGGGGGAAGGTGTTGGTGATCGTGGGCGTCAACGTCGGGGGAGGAGGTTGTGTAAAAGTGGGGGTCAGCGTCACCGTTGGGATTTGGGTGGGTGTATCGGTGGGGAGAACGGTAATGGTTCCAGTTGGGGTTTCGGTGGGCGTCTGGGTTTCCGTAGGGGTAAGGGTTATGGTCGGGGTTGGAGTCTCCGTCGAGGTTGGAGGAGGCGTCCCGGTCGGAGGTGTGGGCGTTTCTGTGGGGAGTAAGGTGAGCGTGATAGTGGGTATCACATTCGCATTGTCCCGAATGTCATCAACCCAAACCGCGATCAACCCCGCGCAATAACATGGTAAAGTTGCCAGGATGATCAGGATAAGGGTGTATCGAAGGCGTATATGAGCAGCCGTGTTGGTAGCCATGAGCGTTCGTGTGTGCAAGCGGGGTTGTGCGTGGGATGGATGATAACATCTTGCAGGATGGGAGGCAAGGTAAGCGATTCGTTGCATGTGAAGGTAAAATCTAACCATGAATTGGGTAGTTCTCTCCCCTCATCTGGATGATGCCGTTTATTCCTGCGGCGGATTGATCTGGAAGCAAACTCAGGCCGGGGATCATGTGGAAATTTGGACGGTGTGCGCGGGGGATCCCCCACCCGGCCCGCTTTCGCCGTTTGCCCAATCGCTGCACACGCGCTGGAAGACGGGGGAGGTTGCTGGGGAAGTGCGCCGCGCGGAGGATCAACGTGCCGCTTCCCGGTTGGGGGCGGGGATCCGTCACCTGGATTTGCCGGATTGCATTTATCGCCGCCATCCGGTTTCAGGGGAGGCGTTGTATGTGTCGGAGGAGGCGATTTTTGGTGAAGTCCATCCATCCGAGACGCCCGTGATTGTCTGGTTAAGCACGGTCCTCGCAAAAATTTCACGAGAGACGGAGATTGTTTGCCCGCTTACGCTGGGGGGGCATGTAGATCATCGTCTGGTGCGTGCAGCAGCGGAGCAGGCGGGCTGTGTAGGAAGGTATTATGCGGATTATCCTTATGTCGCACAGGGAGATGCCAACGTCACCAACTGGCTTCCGGCAAGGTGGCGCGCGCAAGTTCTTTCCATTTCAGAACCTGGAATCAAAGCCTGGGCAGAGGCCATTGCCATGTATTCCTCGCAATTGAGCACGTTTTGGCCCGACAGGGCGGCGATGGAGGCAGAATTGCGCGGATATTTGCAAAGATTTGGAGGGCTGCGACTTTGGAGCCAGGAATTGGGCAAATTGTGAAACTTTAAGCGCAGTTGCAACGTTATACCCACATGCAATTGCCCACAAGTACCTTCTAATAATGCGAGATTTTGGGGTGAGCGTGGGCTGTACAGCCCACGCTCACCCCAAAATCTCGCGACCTCACCGCCGATTCCTAAAGAACCGATATTATGAAAAGTTGTTTGATCTTGCTTTCTGTTAAAATTGTGCTAAAATTGCGCGGCGGTGAGGATGAACCTAAAATGCCCCACCGCATTTCCATCCTTTCAAAAGGATTTTTTGTTTTAATACCCCTTTTGAAATTCTGAGACAAAAAATGGCCACTACATTTCTTACCCGAGAGGGTTACGACAAACTCCAAAAAGAACTCGATTATCTCCGCAATGACAAACGCCGGGAAGTTGCCAATCGGTTGCATAGCGCAATTGAGGAAAGTAACCGGCTTTCGGAAGACCCCGAATACGAAGCTGCCAAAAACGAGCAGGCCTTTGTTGAGGGTCGCATCCGCGACCTGGAATTGATCCTTGCCCAGGCACGCCTGATTGATGACGACAATAAAAAGCATACCGTCATTCAAGTAGGTGCAAAAGTCACCATTCAGGAAAACGGAGGAGACCCGGAGGTTTATACCATTGTCGGAGCCGCAGAAGCCAACCCCCGGCAGGGTTTGATCTCAAATGAGTCACCGCTAGGGCGCGCCTTACTCGACCATCAGGTCGGTGATCTGGTAACAGTCAATGCACCATCCGGATCGTTCAAAGTTAAGATTACCGCCATCGAATAGTTTTCTGCCTGCTGGCCAGTTGAAAAGCTCTACGCGCTGCGTAGGGCTTTTGTTTTCTTAGGAAGTTTGATATAACGGCGCTATGTCTTTCAACAAACTCGAACAAATCCGTTTTGAAAAACTGGAACGACTGCGTGCCCAAGGCATTGAACCCTACCCACGCCAGACGCACCGCACTCATACCAGCCGGGAAGCTATTGCTGCGTTTGACGCAGTTGAAGGGAATACAAACGCTGAACCTGTACGCGCCACCCTGGCTGGCCGGATGCGTTCTCTGCGCCCCATGGGGAAGATTGCCTTCGCCCATGTTGAAGATGGCGAGGGGCGTATCCAGCTTTTCTTTCGCATGAATGATGTCGGCGAGGAGGCCCTCAAACGCCTGGTCAATGACCTTGACTTGGGCGATTTTCTCGAAGTCGAAGGGGAAATGATGCGAACCAAGGCGGGGGAGGTCACGCTTCGAGTAACGACTTTCCGCCTCCTGGCAAAATCCATTACCCCTCTCCCGGCTGTCAAGGACGAAGTCGTTGATGGGGAAGTTATCCGTCACGCTGCCCTCACCGACCCCGAAACTCGTTACCGCCAACGTTACGCTGACCTCGCAGTCAATCCCGAAGTCCGCCAGATTTTTTACATCCGCGCTGCAATCTTCCGTGCCATGCGAGAATTTTTGGACTCCCATGGTTTTCTCGAAGTAGAAACCCCCATCTTACAACCCATCTATGGCGGAGCAGCTGCCCGCCCATTCACAACCCACCACAACCAACTCAAACAAGACCTGTATCTGCGAATTTCCTTTGAGTTGTATCTGAAACGATTGCTTGTGGGAGGGATCGAACGTGTTTACGAAATCGGACGCGACTTCCGCAACGAGGGGGTAGACCGCACGCACAACCCCGAATTTACGATGATGGAATTCTACTGGGCCTATGCCGATTACCAGATGGTCATGGAATTCACCGAAAACATGGTGCGCCACATTGTCCAGAGCGTCACCGGCGGGACGAAAATCACCTACCAGGGACACGAGATTGACTTCGGCGGACGGTGGACGCGTATGGAATTGCGCGAGGCGGTTGCCGAACTCTCCGGTATTGACGTAGACACATTCCCTGATGCAGAAAGCCTCCGCGCAGAAATGCGCCGCCGCAACATTGAAGCGAATCCCGCTTCCCCGCGTGGTAAGCTGATCGAAAACCTGGTGGGCGATTTTGTCGAACCGGCTCTGATCCAACCCACATTCTTGTACGACTACCCGCGCGATGTGTCCCCGCTTGCCAAAAGCAAACCTGGCGATCCTTCTACCGTCGAACGTTTTGAGGGTTTTGTGGCCGGATTTGAAATCTGCAACGCGTTCACTGAACTCAATGACCCGCTTGACCAGCTTGCCCGCTTTGAGGAAATGGGCCGCGCCTACGCCAAAGACGACGAAGGGCGACACCCGCTTGACGAAGATTATCTCCAGGCCATGCGCTATGGGATGCCGCCCAATGGCGGCTTCGGCATGGGGGTAGACCGGCTGGTGATGCTGCTCGCCGACTCTGCCAATATTCGGGAAGTGATCCTGTTTCCGCATTTGCGAAAGAACGAATAATGGTTCTTTAGGAATCGGCGGGGAGGTCGCCGGATTTTGGGGTGTGAGTGGGGTGTATACCCCACTCACACCCCAAAATCCGGCATTAACCACGGTAAATCCCAAAGAGCACGAACAATGTCTACTCGCCAAAGTATCTCCTCTGGTACGCCCTGGGAATCGCGCTACGGCTATTCCCGCGCCGTCCGTGTTGGAAACATGATCGAAGTTGCAGGTACGGTCGCCGCCGATGAAAACGGGAATGTCGTTGGGGTGGGCAACGCGTATGAGCAAACGAAGTTTATCTTCGCCAAAATCGAAAAGGCGTTGGCTGAGGCAGGCGCATCCCTTGAAGATATCGTTCGTACGCGTATGTTCATGACGGATATCTCCTTGATTGATGAAGTCGGCCTGGCACATGGCGAAGTCTTCCGTGACATCCGCCCCGCGTCCACTGCCCTGCAAATTTCCGCCTTGATCAACCCGGAAATGTTGGTGGAAATTGAAGTCACGGCAATACTTCCTTCGTTTGTTGAGGCGGTGGCGAGAGACAAATTAGGATGAAAGGAAATCCAAAGCCTTGAACTTTCCTCTGCCCTTCGTTATAATCGCCGCCATTCACATTATGAGACCCACACAGAGATAAGTAACTGCACAACCTTTCAGAGAATTGCCGGTTGGTGCGAGGCATTAGGGTAAGCGGCGAAATCCCCTCTGTTTGTTTGTAAGACGGATTGCCATTCCGTCCTATAGACTGGTTGCTCCCGCAGGAGGCTGAAAAGCCTGTAAAGGAGCCGGGTACGCCCGATAACGCGAAATGAAGGCTGGCAGCAACAACAACAGGTGTTCTGCCAGCAAAAGCAGGTGGCACCACGAACGCCCCCCTCGTCCTGCAATGGATAGGGGGGCGTAATTTTTTTTACCCTTGGAGGTGCACCATGTTAGACATTACTTTATTCCGTGAGGAACCAGACCGCGTTCGCGAAGCTTTTCGAGTTCGGCAAATGGATCCTGCCCCGGTGGATCAGGTGATCGAACTCGACGCCCATCGCCGGGAAATCATCGGCCAGGTCGAAGTGCTCAAGGCCGAGCGCAATGCCGTCTCCAAAGAGATTGGCAACATGAAGGAGCCCGCCGAACGACAGGCCAAAATCGAGGCGATGCGTTCCGTCGGTAACCAGATTGACGCGTTGGACGCCCAACTCCGCGAGACCGAGGCAGAACTGGACAGCCTGATGTCTACGCTCCCTAACCTGCCTGACCCCCGCGTCCCCGTCGGAAAAGATGAACATGAAAACGTCATCATCCGTGCAGTTGGGCAGATTCCTGAATTCGACTTTGAGCCAAAACCCCATTGGGACCTCGGCCCTGCGCTGGGAGTCATAGACTTTGAACGGGGAGTCAAACTCTCCGGTTCGCGGTTTTACGTCCTGAGTGGGCCAGGGGCGCGGCTCCAGCGTGCGCTGATCGCATTCATGCTCGACCTGCATATCCGGCAAGGGTATACCGAAAAGTATTTGCCTTTCATGGTAAAGACCGAGGTGGTGTATGGTGCGGGACAACTCCCCAAATTTGCCGATAACCTGTACAAAGACCACGAAGAAGACTACTACATGGTCCCCACTGCTGAAGTGCCCCTGACCGGAATGCACATGGACGAAATCCTCGCCGAGGAGCAGTTGCCCCTGTATTATACTGCTTATACGCCCTGTTTCCGCCGGGAAAAGATGAGCGCAGGCCGGGATGTGCGCGGCATCAAGCGCGGCCACCAGTTCGACAAGGTAGAAATGTACGCATATACGACCCCAGACCAATCAGAAGCCGCCTTGCAAAAAATGCTCGCCGATGCAGAGCAAACCTGCGCTGAACTTGGTTTCACCTACCGGATCAACCAGCTTTGCACGGGCGATCTGGGCTTTAATTCAAACATTACCTATGACATCGAAGTCTGGGCACCGGGCTGCAACGAATGGCTGGAAGTATCGTCGGTGTCGAACGTGGGCGATTTCCAGGCCCGGCGTGGCAATGTCAAATACCGCCCGGTGGATGGAGGGCGTGCCCGCCTGCCCCACACCCTGAACGGGTCGGGGTTGGGTATGCCCCGGACTCTGATCGCCGTGCTGGAAAATAACCAACAGAAGGATGGCTCGGTCATCGTGCCGGAAGTTCTTCGCCCCTGGATGGGTGGAGTTGAAGTCATCGAACCCACCTGATGGATAAGGACCTCGGAAGTTTGAAGATACATCCGAGGTCCTTTTCTCTAAAACTTCGCCCATGAGTTTCCGTATAGGATGATGATGAACATTGAACAGTGGATTGATTTCTTTGTAAACTCGTTTTCTTTCCTGGTGATGATTGTTAGCTTGTTCGGGCTGATCATCCCCATTTTTCCGGGAACTTTCATCATCTGGCTAGTGGCGTTGATTTTTGGGATTGCTTCTGGCTTTGGGGTGGCGGGAGGGATTATCTTCGCTATCCTGACGATTTTGATGGTCGTCGCGGGTTTGGCGGACAACATTCTCATGGGCGCAAAAGCGCGCGAGCATGGGGCTTCCTGGCTCTCGATTGGATTGGCGCTGGGGACCGGGATTGTAGGGACGCTCATTTTCCCCCCTGTGGGCGGCATAATCGGTGCGCCCCTTGTTTTATACCTTTCTGAATATTACCGCGTACGAGACCGGGACAAAGCGCTGGCGACCGTCAAAGCGCTGGTAATTGGCTTTGGTTGGGCGTTCGTTGCCCGGTTTGGGATAGGGTTGTTGATGATTGGATTGTGGGGAGTATGGGCGTTCGTCTATTAACGAAACAGCTCTGAAGTTATTTATCCTGGTTTATAAAATGTCATTCCAACGCCTAATCGCTCCAGACCTTCATCAGCCCAGTATTCGACCAAAGGCGAATCTCCGTTTTGAATTACATTAAAAAATGCCTCGATGCTGCGGGGGTCTTTGATCTCAGCCAGGGCTTTGGTAGCTTCCACACGAGCCGCCTGCGGGCCATTTTCCATGATCTCCAGCAGGCCAGGGACAGCTTCAGTGCCAATCGCAACCAGGGCGTTGGCTGCCAGACGTGTGAGAAGCAGGCGGGGGGTTTTCATGGTGGCAATTAAATCGGGGACCAGGACAGGATCAGGGTGTAGACGTAATCCCGTTGCCGCACATTCCCGTACACTCAGATCGGGATCGTGTAAAGATTGCCGCAAATAGGGAATCACATCAGAACAGTCAATTTCCGATAGGGCGCAGGTCGCCCACCAGCGCGTATCCGGCTCCTCGACGGAAAGCAGTTCGGCCAGTTTAGGGACAGTTTCCTTCCCCAATGATGCTATTTTCTGCACGGCATCTAATGCCCGTGCATCATCGCCACTGGTGAGTTCGGCAAGAAGAGAGGAAAGCATTAATAATCACACGGGGGAGGGACTGGCAAATCTTCAACAGCTACGTCTTTCCATTTTTCTCCTTCGTCAATGAGCATGATGGGGATGCCATCGCAAATGGGGTATTTGTAGCTGGAGTCAGCACAAACCAACCAGCAATCATGAACAAGTTCGAGGCGGCCAGGATCATCGCCTTTATCTTTATAGTGTACGGCGACCGGGCAGCGCAGGATTTCGAGAAGGTCAGGGTTGATAGGGGGAGATTGGGTTTGGGTCATAGGATTGCTCCTGGGGGTATTTTTCGCTCATTATACCCTACCTAAAAAAGCCTGTTTCCGCCCGAATTTCTGTTCTTTGGGAGTAACTACTCAGCCGGGAACCTTTCTTTCTTAGCCTGAGCAGTTACCTTTGGGATTTGCCGTGGTTAATGCCAGAATTTATGATTGCCATAACTACTCAGCCTGGAGTGAAAATATCCCGAAAAGAAAGAACCGGGCCTTATTGAGAGGCCCGGTTTCGGACTCAGTTACTATTATCTGCATCCTTCGGTAATTTTGTCCCTGGCCCATATTCATATACGGCACGCCAGGGCTGGTAGTGGGTGACAAACGTATCGCCATGGAGGACTGTTCCATTCCGTGTGACAGTCCGAGTGACGGTCACGTCCGCGCCGGCGACCGCCCAATCTACTTGTTTGATCTCCCCTTTCGCTAGTTTGGGATTTTCGATGTACTGGGGATCGGGAGGGTCTTCGATATTTTGCAGGCCGGTGGTGTTCCATTCAACCGTGCGCCCGTCTGAGGTGGAGTAAAACTTCCAGGTCAGGGTGCGCGCGCCCGGATTTACATAGGTTTCCATTAGGAGCCAGTAGGGTGTGTCATTGGTAAATTTGAAGTCGACCAGGGGAACGTACACGGTCGCATCCAGTCCAGCGAGATTTGCGTTAACTCCTCCGCTGGCTGTTTGCTCGTAATACGTCACCCGGTAAGCATGTGAATAACGCTCATCAATCTGGAAACCGCCAAAAAATACGGTGCGAAAGAAGGTTGTGGATACCTGGCAAACACCACCCCCCACGCCCTTGATCGTGCGGTCGCCGAAAATGATCCATGCCTCAGCAAAGCCATTGTCCAGGCTCACGTCTCCGAGGATCGAGGCCATTGAAAAAGTTTCCCCAGGGGCGACGAGAACACCATGAAAACGGGACGATGCAACAGTAATATTTTGGATGCGTTCGGCACTGGAGCCGTAAAAATATGAAGTTTGGACACTAACAAGTTCTGTAATGCCGAGATCGGCTGCCGTGGCGGTATCGGGAGCAGCGGGCAAGGTGTAGTCGAGGACCAGTTCGACGGTGTGCTCTCCACCGGCTAGTTTTTCTTGAATGGCAGTGAGGGAGTCTTCAATGAGCAGGCTGCGTCCGGTCGTGCTGGGTTCGAGAACTTCTAATTGGCGCGTATCGTCATTGAAGATGAAATGGGCATTCACCGGGTAGCGTTCGAGGCCAGGGGCGATGCTGACGAGGTAGCCGCGCAGATACTCTGAACTGATACCAACCTGGTACTGTTCCCCACCTGAGGAAGAGGTTGTCCGCTCAATGGCGAGCATCCCCGCAAGGGTAGGGACATCAATCTCCCATCGGGATTGTTCACCACCATCTTTGACCGGGGTGGTGAGAACGAGCGGGGCAGAGAGAATCTGCCGGGTGATTTCTGCTTGCTCGCTGGCGTCAAAAATCACAGGGGGGGTTTCATGGATGACAAGCGGGATCAGCCCATCTGTCAAGGTTGTCATTTGGGTGCCGACGAGGGGCAGGATCGCATCCACATCCAATTTTCGGCCAATCTGCCCGGAGCGGAGAATCACATCCACCCCATTGACGCCAATGTTGGCTTCGACGGTGGGACGATCAATCGTCGCGGCAAGGTTTAGGAGATAGTTGCGGGCGATATTTTCATCGTATACAAGCAAGGGAGGCAGATCTTTGCCCGATCGCAGGGCACTGATTTGGGCGAAAAACTGGCTAACCGAATTGCCACTACGCCCAACCTGATATGCGGCGACAGCGGAGTTATTGGCATCGAGAACGAGTCCCAATTCGCCGGGGGCTGCGACCCAGATCGTGCTGCCATCCTGGAAGGCGACATGCCCCTGGCGAGGGTAGGTGAGCTGATCCCAGAGTCTGGCGCTGGCTTCGTCAGGAGTGAGACCGGATACGTCTATCCCTGCGATAGACACGCCGGGAAAGATCAGCCCGGAGTAGCGGTACTGGTAGCCTGCTGCGAACGAACTGAAGGCGAGAAAGGTGAGGAGCAGCCCACCGAGGAAAGCCAGGATGACTTGGGGAAATATGAGGGTCGGGTCCGGGCGTGAAACCGGTCGAGGGATTATCGGAGAGAGAGAAGACATGATTATTTGTGGTTCTAGTGTAATTAACGGGGTGGGAGAATTTCCCGCTAAAAACGGAAGAGCCTTAATTGTGAATAATCCATTGAGAATTGTCAATCGCGAATAGATAGATTTTATCCGTTAGGGATGAGTAGGTGGTTAAGGGACGTTGGGAAGGATGAAATGGTTCCGAGCTGTTTTTTGCCGCTATATTGAACCATATGTTTTTGAAGAGAGTAATAAATGCAGGTACCTGAACGATAAACGATGCCGGCATCTCCAATTTCATACCCGTCAGGCTTTTGGGGATACGAATTCCCAGGATATAGGTTTATTTCCCTTTCATCCTGCTAATCCGTGTCCTGAAGCCTTTGATCGGGAAAATCACTGAAGGAGAGTCGCTATGGTAAACTATCTCATCCGCCGTTTCTTTCAAATGATCGTCGTGGTTTTGTTCTCGACGGTCGCCATCTATATCCTGCTCAATGTCGCTCCCGGCGGGCCAATCTCCCCCTGTCTATCCAACCCACGCAACTGTCCAAGCGAGGCCGAAATCGCCCGGCTCGAAGCCTATCTTGGCCTCGACAAGCCGCTTATGCTGCGTTATCTGGCCTGGATCATTGGCGACGATTGGATGGGCGCAAATTGGGTATATGTCGGCCTGACCCAATTTGAGCAGCCACTCATCGGGCGGGATGGCAATCCCGTTACCCGCACCAACACTGAAACCGGAGAGAAAGAAATGGTCACCGAAAAATTCCGGTATTGGGCCGATCCTGGCCCGGCATTGTTGAACCCCGGCTTGAGCCTGTGGGTTACAGGGGTGCAGAACGGTCAGCTCGAGGTTAAAATTGGCAACCCCGATGACGACGGTTATATTTCCCAAACGCTGCCATCCTATGCTGCCAACACGGTTACTGTCAAACCTCCACGTGGGGAAAATTCCTCAGAAGAAGTCATCGTTAACGGCACCGTCTTGTCTCAAGAGGGCAGCCTTTTTGTAGTTCAGGATTTGAATAGCAATCGTTATGCTGTACAGGCTTCGCCTGAAACGGTATTTACCTTCCCCGACGGGGAGGCGCGGTCAAGACCCGAACAGGGAACCTGGCTCAACATCGGCTGGCTGACGGGTGCTTATGGTGTGCTGGACAAAATTTCTGGCTTTCACGGGAATGGACGCGGCGTGCTCCGTTGGGATTTTGGGTTATCGTGGCGCACGAACCAACCCGTATCCGAATTGCTCAAGAGCCGCTTGGGAAACACGTTAATGCTTACAGTATCAGCGACGTTGCTGTCCATTATTGTGGGGATTCCGATTGGAATGTACTCTGCCACCCGTCAATATAGCCGCACGGATTATGTTGTCACCACCTTCTCATTCTTTGGTTCGGCGATGCCGGTCTTCTGGTTCGGGCTGATGTTCATTTTGTTATTCTCTTTCCAGTTCAAAAATTGGGGGCTGCCGTTCTTTCCGACGGGCGGGGTAAGCTCGGTCCGGGAACCACCTGTAGGTAGTTTGCTCGACCTCCTTCATGCTATTCCAGGTAGTTTTGTGGACCGATTTGCTCATCTCATCTTACCCATCCTCGTTCTTAGCCTGGCTTCTCTTGCCCAATATAGTCGTTTTGCGCGTAGTTCGATGCTCGAGGTGCTCCGGCAGGATTATGTCCGCACAGCGCGAGCGAAAGGGCTGGTTGAGCGGGTTGTGATTTACAAACATGCGCTACGGAATGCTTTGATCCCAGTTGTTGCCATTGTGGTCTTTGATATTGCGGGGATTTTTAGTGGGGCTACACTTACGGAGACGATCTTCAGTTATCCCGGCATGGGGCGTCTATATTTCGACGCACTTGGCACGAATGACTGGCCTATTGTGATGGCGTTCCTATACATTTCAGCGATTTTAATCGTGATTGTCACCCTGGCAAGGGATATCATGTTTACCGTGGTTGACCCCCGAATCCGGTTCCGCTAATTAATCGGAGGGAATCGAATCCTCTCAATATATCGGGACACCAGACTTCCGAAGTTTTAGTGCGCGGCTATTTTGAGATACCGCTCCCCGAAACGTAACCGTTCAGTTCCCCCACCTGAAGGGGGTAAGAACCCGAAAAAATGGTGTCCGCAGGGGGTGTACACCCCCTGCGGACACCATTTTTTCGGATAATCCCCTCACCAAGTGAACGGTTACCCCGAAACTTTGGAAGTTTGCGCTTATTTTAAATGTCCGATAATTTTCACAAATCCCACCGGCCGGAGCCCAACTCCTGCACATCTTGAACAAACGCACCGGCAGTAGGATAGCGGTCGTTTTCCATTCGCTCGCGTAACGAGCCATTTGCCATCCCTCCGCTTCCCAACTGCTCTTCGATTTGATAGCAGCCAATTTTTTGCATCGGTAACAATGATACCTTTTGGCTGCGCTGTTTTTGAGCGAATCGGGGTAAAATCGTGTTACGATAAGGATCCATCACAACCCAGGAGTATCATTGTGTCAAAAATTGTTTCTATTCATTCTTTTCGTGGCGGCACAGGCAAATCGAATACGACTGCAAATACGGCTGTTTTGATGGCCATGGAAGGTAAACGCGTCGGTGTGATTGATACTGACATTCAATCCCCAGGCATTCACGTGCTTTTTGGTATGGACGAAAAGCATATCAAATATTCGTTAAACGATTATTTATGGGGAAAATGCGAGATAGAAGAGGCTGCTTACGATGTAACTTCGTATTTGAACGCGAATATTAAGGGCAAGGTTTTCCTGATTCCCTCCAGTATCAAAGCCGGGGAAATTGCCCGCGTTCTGCGCGAGGGATATGATATTGGTCTGCTCAATGATGGGTTCCAGGATTTGATTGACAAATTGAATTTGGACGTGCTGGCCATTGACACACACCCTGGCCTGAATGAGGAAACGTTGCTCTCCATCGCCGTCTCTGATGTGTTGGCCATTATCTTGCGGCCAGACAACCAGGATTATCAAGGTACCGGTGTTACCGTTGAAGTGGCCCGGAAACTCGATGTGCCTAATATGGTTTTGATCGTGAACAAAGTCCCCCAGGTGTTCAATCCCGATGCAGTCAAAGCTCAAGTAGAAAATGCTTATAAATGTCCAGTGGCCGCCGTATTACCCCACTCCGACGAAATGATGGCTTTGGCGAGTGGGGGTATCTTTTCCCTTCACTACCCCGATCATCCGGTTACGGCAGAATATAAACGGTTGACGACTACATTGTTAGCTGTATAAATGGGCGATTCGTCCCTGATCATCAAAGCCAATGAGTGCAGAATTATTCGAGCGGTTACAAAGAGAACTGGTGTCATTGGACGAGGCCTCCAACCTGACGATGACGGCTGTGTTCATGCTCCCAAAAGCATTGACCAAACTTTTAAGCTGGATCATCCGCAATAAACGTGTACAAATCGAAGATCTGGCTGCATATTTTGAGCAGCCTGTGGAAACCGTGCAGCCCATTATCGATTCTTTGGTCTCGAAAAAATTTATCGAAAGGACTGATGAAATAGGGGAAACCTATTACCAGGTCAATCTTGGCACCCAGAGAACCAAGCCTGCTCCTTCTGGTAAAGACCCCTGGTAAGGGTTACCCCTGGTAAGGGTTCGATGAATAAATCCCCCAGGTCGAAAAAAGCATTTGACATTCAACCAGATGAACGTGCAAGTTTGCTCGTATTTATAGTAATCATTGCTGCCAATGCGATTTCATTAGAGGGGACATATGTTATCGCAACCAGTGGTTTTCTGAAAAATTTGAGAGTCGAACAATTCCCTTTGTTGGGGTTGGTGGATATGGCTATTCTCCTGGTCGTCTCCGGTTTTTATGCGTTGCTAATTGACCGGGTTCCACGCCTGAAATTTGTCCAGGGGATGTTGATTTCCCTTGCCTTTCTGCATTTGACTTTCCGCCTGTTATTTGCTTATGATGTTCCAACCTGGCTAACTTATCCAGGTCTTTATTTAATTGCCGAACAGCAATATATCCTGTTTCCGCTTGCTTTTTGGGTGTTGGCAAATGACCGGTTTAGCGTCGCTCAGGCCAAGCGGTTGTTTCCCCTCATTGCTACAGGTGGGCTGGTTGGACAGATCATTGGCAGCGGACTGGCAGGTGGTTCAGCCCGATTCTTTGAAAGTCGGGACATTCACCCCTCTGAACTTTTGATTCTCAACGCGCTGCTTTTTCTAATGGCCTTTGTCCTGCTCGCGTTAACTGCCAAAAATGTCACCCTCGCTACCCGTCAGGGGACAAGCACTTTCAAGATCCGAGATGTATTAGAAACCGGGTCTGATTTTGTCCGCAACGTTCCTTCGTTCCGGCTTCTGGCTGTTTCGATGGTTGCTGTTGGCTTTATCCTGGCGGTGATTGAGTATCATTTTCTCTTTACATCTGATCAAGCGTTCAAAGACATTGCCGATTTCCAGACTTTTTATGGGATTTACCGCATGACGCTTCCTCTAAGCACGCTGGTTTTGCAGGGGTTATTGGCCGGACGAGTATTGCAACAGGCTGGTTTGAAGAACACTTTCCCGATCATGCCTGCCACCTTGTTTGCAGCAGTTGGTACCATGTTAGTCATTCCGAACGTCGTAGGTGGGGCAATTGGCCGGTTTCTGGCACGGCTGGCACGTAACAGCATTGACCGCCCTGCTCACCAAACACTGCAAGGGTTAATTCCCGAAGAGCGGCGGGGACGGGTGAGCACATTTATGAGCAGCTACCTATATGTGGCAGGTGATTTTCTCGGCTCTGGAATGTTGGCGTTGATCATCTTTGCGGCTTCCCGCGGATGGCTGGTATCGAATTATTCGTTTTATGTATATTTAGGGATAACCCTCTTCGTTACCGCACTGGCTTTTTACATGACATGGAAAATGCGCGCTGTATACGACTCTAGCCTGTTGGATTGGCGGCTCGCTCGCCGCCGTCGAGGTGGAGGCGCCTCAGTCAGCAGTAAATTGGATGACCTGATTGGAAGCTAGTGTGGCGCATGAAAAAAATTGATCGCACGAATTTAAAAATTATCGAAGTAACCGTTCACACCCCTGATCTTGAAGACAAGTTGGTTCAAATGTTCATCGAAGTCTTCCCTGAAGACCAACGATATGTGGAGTTTATTCGCCAACGAGTACATAACGCGCAACGGCCCAACCCCAAGGCTGTTACCCACCAATGGATTGTCAAGTACAAGGATGAGATTGTAGGATTTCGCTTATTTAGCTACCTGCGTCGTTATAACATGGGTGTCAGTGGGTATATTGGCGTTTCCAGCCAATTTCGAAGCGCAGGAATCGGTAAGTGGATTCATCAAAAAACTATTGAGCAGGTAAAAGCCGATGCGGCTGCAAATGGTCAGCCCGAACCATTTGGTTTTTGTGGAGAAGTGGATCATCCGGACGCCGCTCATAATGAGGAAGACCGGCAGGTAAGATTGCGGCGCATTCAAATTTTTAAGCGGATGGGTGCGTGGGTGGTGGATTTTGGTTACCTGGAACCTTTAAAAGTTGAAGGGATGCCCATCGAAAATGAAATGGATTTGGCTGAGCTATCGCCTGATCCTATGCTAGTATACATCGTGCCGTTTCAACCTGGGGTGAAACCAGGGAAAAACGTTGTCGCTCACATGGTTAGAGCGATGTTGTTAGACACTTATCATCTTAACGAAGATGATTTCTTCGTCTGCCATGCCATGCAGGGGATTGATGAAAGGCTGAAATTTGTGTAATGTACTAATGCTTATATCCAGGCGCATTACACTTTGTGGAGATTGATTATGGAAACGAATCAAGAAAAAACTCATGGGTTATCCATCAGTATTTTTTGGAAATTGCAAATCTTGTTCACTTTGCTATTTACGGTGGTCTTTTCGGTCGCATTTTTATGGTTTTTCCGCTTTGCCACATCTTTAGCAGAAGATGATCTGCGCCGTGATCTCGCTGCCATTGCTGCTTCGGCCGCGAGTAGGATTGATGGGGATGCACACCAGGCCCTTTACGAAAGTGATATTCCTTCAGGCGGACGTCCGACCGATGATGTGCGGTACCTGGAGCTGGTAAGTTGGCTCAAGTTAGTGAAAGAATCGCAAGGCAAACTCACGATTGATGGCGAAGAAGTTTTTCGAGTATTGCTCTATACCTATGTTCCTACGGCGGTACCCGGAGTCGTTGAATTTGTCGGTAGCAGTTCCGCGCTCAATGATCCTCCAGGGGGGGCTGAGTATCGTACTTCTTATACGACCAATCCCGCTGAGGGCCAGCCAAACTTCATGATTGGAGGCTTATCCGAAACGATGGTCAACATTGATTACCCAATCCCGGATGCCTGGGGACAGTGGGTCTCTGCCTTCTCCCCCATATATAATTCCCAAGGTGAAATTGTCGCTGCTGTAGGGGTAGATATGCGTGACACTACTGTCAAAGCCCTGCAAGAACGCATTCGAAATGCGGTGCTTCCTGCTTTTCTCATTACTTATGGTGTGCTGTTCATCGCCGTTTGGGCTATCGCCTACCAAATCAGCCGTCCACTCCGCACACTTACACATGCGGCCGAGCGGGTTGCCGATGGGGATTACAGCGAAGATGTCATTCCGCAAATTAACGCCTTGATTCGTGATGAGACTTCCACGCTTTCGGATGTTTTCCGGCAAATGGTAGACAAAGTTGCCGCCCGCGAGCGGTCGCTCAAAAAACAGGTCCAGGAATTACGGATTGAGATTGATCGGGTCAAGCAACAGTCACAAGTTTCTGAGATCGTAGAGACAGATTTCTTTCAGGATTTGCGGGTCAAAGCCCGGGAGATGCGAAAACGCGCGACACGTGAGGATCAAGACACGACCGAATGAGTCTCTACACGGTAATTTTTCCATTGGCTGTTCTCACGGGATACCTCATTCCAGCGGGGATTCTGATCTGGAAGCGCGGATGGCGTACCCCAGATACGGGGCTGCTGGTCAGCGGTCTGGGGTTGTCGGTTGTTTGGGTGCTGTTCACCATCCCTGCCGGGTTTGGGAACCTGTTCCCCATAGTGGACTGGAGACGGTTGGAACCGTTCTTTTTTCTCGCATTTAGCATCTTCTACCTGGAATTTACCCGATCATTTTTACAGCGGACACACCCTTCGATTTTTAACTGGGGATTGGCCGTGCTCACTGGGCTTGCCCTGGCTGTGTTAGATATGGGGAGGATAGCATTGCCGGAATTTGCCGTTGCCATTGGCCCTTTAGAAATATCCAATTCAACCTTGTTGCCGACCCTAAAACTGGCCATACCAGGGGGTTTTGCACTGAGTGCATGGGGAGTCATCCTGGCTGAATATGTGCGCCGTCGTAGTCCGCTCCACCGAAATCGGATGCTCTATTGGATGCTCAGTTCCGCAGGAATGATCGCAGGGGTGTTGATGTTGATCAACAGAAACTGGATATGGGGGCTTTCTCTCCACTGGCTGGGAGTCAGTCTGATTGTTTATACGGTTTTAAACCCTCGCCTTTCAGATTTATCAACGGGTGCTCGGATTGTCGCACGGTATGTCCTGGCTGCTTTGATCCCGATTTCTGTTGCAGTAGGGCTAAGTATCGGGGTGTTTTATCTGGTGGGAGTTTTGCAATTGTTTTCTTTGCGGTTGACCACCGATGCCTTTTTCAGCATGCTCCTGACCGGTGTGTTGCTTTTTTTAATTTACCAACCACTCAGTCAGTTGACCCACCGGGCCTTGAACCGGATTTTGTTCAACCAACGGTATGAAACAGAAGATGTGGTACGGGAATACAGCCAGGCAGTCAGCCAGGTCATTTCACTCGAGGGCTTGACGGCTGCGGCAATGGGCATCATCCAGAACGCTTTAGGAACGCAGCGTGGAACTCTGTTAGTGATTGACAGCATGGACAAGCGCGGGTGGTACTTACGAGTCTTACCGGGCTTGGGCGTGCCGTTTGGTGAGCCGCGTTTGTTTTTACGGCAAAATTCCCCGCTCGCACAATGGTTGGCAGAGCGCGAGGAGCCGTTACACCAATATATTTTGGATGTGGATCTGCGCTTCGAAGGGCAAAACTCAAAAGAAATGCAAGAATGGCGGCAGTTGAACATGGAAGTTTTCCTCCCTATTCGCCGCTCAAATGAGATGATCGGGTTGATTGCCATCGGCCTGGGCCGTTCAGGGCGGACATATACCACCCCCGAACTCAGCCTCCTGCAAACGCTAGCCGACCAAACGGGCGTTGCGTTGGAAAATGCGACCCTGTTTGACAATGTTCAACGGCGCGCCGAGCAACTTACCCTGCTCAATGAGATTGGGCAAGTGATAACCACCTCTCTCGATCTGGAACCCGCAATCCAATTAATCGCCAGGCGTATCGAAAACGCCTTCAAAGGTATGTCCGGGTTTATCTTCCTAATGGATGAATCCAGGCAAGAACTGGTCTTAAACACAGTGTTTGGCACAAAAAGAACCTTGACCAGTGCGTTACGGGTCGGCCCGGGGCGTGGACTGGTGGGGTGGGTGGCCCAAAATGGACAACCCGCGCTGGCTTTTGACCTCCAGGCGGATAGCCGGTATGACTCCCAGGTGGAAGGTTTTCTGGTTCCCAAAGGCCGGTCGGCATTGTGTGTGCCGGTGCGCTCACAAAACCAAACCATTGGGAGTATTTTGCTTGTAGACCCTTCCCGAACCAACCTCGGCCCGGCAGAATTGAGTTTACTGGATTCTATCGCCTCATTTGCATCAATTGCCATCGAAAACGCACGGCAGGTAGCCGCCCGTGAAGATTTACTTCGCCGCCAGGTTGAATCGCTTCGCATTGAAGTGGACGAACTCAAACGTGAACAGCAGGTGGATGAAATCGTTGAAACGGAATTTTTTCAGGATTTGCGGGTCAGAGCCAGCCAGCTACGCCGCCGCAACACTCCCCCATCAGAAGAGTCATCGGAATAAAGGAGATTTTGTATGACCAAAACCATCGGCATCCATTCCTTCCGTCGAGGAACCGGAAAAACTTTCTTTGCCGTTAATTTGAGTCTTTTACTGGCCCGGGAAGGGTGGCGTGTCGGTCTGGTAGATACCGACTTTCAATCCCCGGACCTGCACGCGCAATTTGGTCTGGGGATTGACGGTCTCCCATTTACGCTGAATGATTACCTGGATGGGAAATGTGAAGTTGGGAAAATCTATTACGATGTCACAAACCGCGTACCCGAAATGGATGGCCGGTTATATGTGATCCCTGCAAGCAACAACCAACAGGACATCACAAAAATTCTCCGGCAAGGGTATCCGGTTGAAAAACTGGCCGATGCACTGCGACAGATCAATCAATCCCTCGCGCTTGACTCCGTTGTGATCGATACTTCCGCCGGTTTGACAGAAGAGAGTCTCCGGTCACTCGCCCTGGCTGACTCGTTGGCCGTGGTCATGTTGCCTGACCTGCAGCACTACCAGGGGACAGCCGTCATCACAGACCTGGCGCGCCAACTGAGTGTCCCCTCTATCTCGCTGGTCATTAACCAGGTGCCGGATTTTTTCGATCCTGTCCAGGTGAGGCGGGAAATCGAAGACAAGTATCAGACC
>DATDOR010000513.1:0-7206 GCA_035293165.1 Anaerolineales bacterium
GTTAAGGATGAGCTGGGGAATGAGGGTAGCAAGGGTTTCTCCATCCCCTCTCTCAATGGCAGCCGCCACTCCCTTTGTGTTGGTTACCAGACGCAGCGTTTCCAGGCGTTCTTCTTCATAATCCACCATCCTTTCGACGACAATGCGACCAGCGTCAAGGAGTTGATTATTGAAACGTTCTTCCAAAGAGTCGACGACCATACGCGTCGTAATAAATGCGCCCACTCCAGCCACTATCAATGTTAACAACAAATAAGGAAAAATAATTTTGGCGCCAATACTGACACGAAATCGCTGCAAAAGGCTGATAAGTTTCGTCATGGTTTTATCCAAAAGCGGAAACATGCGCTTTGTTTCCTGAAACTGACACGCCGAGAACTATATTCTATCTTAGATTGTAAGCAACCAACTTCACTCATCGCTTTGTAGCTGCCTCATCGTCATTCATGAGCCAATCCTTTTGCAATCGATTATACAATCATATCTCCTTTTTGATCCAGACGGAGACTCTGGCTCTTTGGGATTTGCCGTGGTTAATGCCAGATTTTGGGGTGTGAGTGGGGTGTACACCCCACTCACACCCCAAAATCTGGGGACCTCCCCACCGATTCCCAAAGAACCGAGACTCTTCCTGCAGTGATTATCGTCTCTCCGTTTCCAGAAATATAGGACAATTGGCCCGAAAGGAGAGGGGCATATGACCCAGGTCAATTAGTAATTTTGGGGGATAAGAAAGGTTACAGTTGTCCCAACCCTTCCCCCTTACCTTCTGCGCTGCGGGGGCGGATCTCCGCCTCTCCCAACTCACCCAATACCTGACCCATTCCTACCCTCCCGCATGGCCTGCACCCCCTTGCGAGACCAACCCATTTTACCATTCGCCCCGCTTCCTCACCCTTCACTATCAGACTTCCAAAGTCTAGCCTTCCACGCTGGGCTAAGGGATGTCTACGTTTTGGACGGGGGAAATCGCTTCAACACCATTCACCTCGCCCTCCAGTGCCCCTCATCACGAATTTGTAAGATTCTCCGGTTTCACCATGAATCCTGATAAAATAACCCCCGTTAGTCCTCAGGCCTATTAGGAGAACCCATGCCCACTCAAGTCCTCATGCCCGAACTGGGCGAATCGGTCGAAGAAGCCACCGTAACGCGCTGGCTCAAACAAGAGGGGGATACCATCGGCGAATTTGAACCCCTGCTCGAAGTTAACACCGACAAGGTGGATACCGAAATCCCCAGCCCGACGTCGGGTACCGTCTTGAAAATCCTGGTCGGAGAAAATACCGTCGTTCAAAAAGGACAGATACTCGCGTGGATCGGCAAACCCGGCGAGGTCCTGCCAGAGGATGGCGACTCATCGGAAACCGGGGAGGTCCCCGCCGGGAAGGGTGATGCACCGGCAGAAGTGCTGGCCCAGGCCGAGGCTGCTCCCCCTACGGTCCGCCCCGGGCGCGATCAGACTCTTGGCTTTATCTCCCCCGTTGTCGCCCGCATGGCGAGCGAACACCACCTCGATCTGGCTCAAATCACCGGGACAGGCCAGGGTGGCCGCATCACCAAAAAAGATGTCGAAGCCTACCTCGCCACGGCCCACACAAAACCTGCTCCCCCACTCCCCTCCACCCCTGCGCCCCAACCTCAGCCCTTCCTCCCCTCTGCACCGCCTCCCCCCTCTTCTCCCATCCGTGGTGAAATCCTCCCCCTCACCAACATCCGCCGCTCCATCGCCGACCACATGGTGATGAGCAAGCGCACCTCCCCGCACGTCACGACCGTCATGGAAGCGGACATGAGCGCAGTCACCGCGCATCGCGCCGCCAATAAAGCCACATTTGCCCGGGATGGCGTCAACCTGACCTTCACCTCCTACCTGATCGCCGCCATTGTCGCCGCAGCCAAAGCCCATCCTGTCGTCAATTCTTCCTGGAGCGACACAGGTATCGTTCTGCACCGCGAAATCAACCTCGGCATGGCCACGGCGCTCGAAGGGGATGGCCTGATCGTTCCTGTGATCAAAAACGCGGACAGCCTCTCATTGCTTGGCCTGGCGCGAACCGTCAACGACCTGTCGAACCGTGCCCGCGCCCGCCAGCTTAAGCCTGACGAAGTGAAGGGCGGTACCATCACCCTTACCAATCACGGCACCTCCGGCTCCCTGTTTGCCACCCCTATCATCAACCAGCCCCAATGCGCCATCGTCGGCGCGGGGATGATCCAAAAACGCGTCGTTGTCGTCAGTGACGGTGTCACCGATGCCCTGGCCATCCGCCCGATGGTTTACCTTTCCCTCACCTTCGACCACCGCATCCTCGACGGCGCCACCGCCGATTATTTCCTCGAGGCGGTCAAGAAATCCCTGGAGACCTGGAAATAATTAACTGCTCAGCCTAAAGCAGAGAAACCCCCGAAAAAAAGTGTGCGTGGGGTGTACACCCCACGCACACTTTTTTTCGGGCTAATCCTCATCCTGACTGAGTAATGAGCAATTTACAATTAACCATTAAGGAGACTTATGAGTACCTACGATGTCATCGTCATCGGCGCAGGCCCGGCCGGGTATGTATGCGCCATTCGTGCCGCCCAATTAGGCCAAAAAGTTGCCATTGTGGACAAACAATGGATGGGGGGAGTTTGTTTGAACGTGGGCTGTATCCCCTCCAAATCCCTGCTAAAAAACGCCGAAGTCGCCCACACCCTGCGTGAGCGTGGAAAAGAATTCGGTTTTACGCTTGAAAATCTGACCCTCGATTACAGTGTTGCCGTCAAACGCAGCCGCCAGGTCTCCGACCGGCTGACCAAAGGCGTCGGTTTTTTGATGAAAAAAAACCAGGTAGATATCCACATGGGCGAAGCAAAACTGACTGCCCGTGACACCATTCAGGTGACAGATAAAGAGGGTAAGACGACCGAACT
Source organism: Anaerolineales bacterium (assembly GCA_035293165.1). GTDB lineage: Bacteria > Chloroflexota > Anaerolineae > Anaerolineales > JABWBV01 > JABWBV01. The sequence continues at coordinate 2,917 of DATDOR010000513.1, forward strand.
TAAAGGGAAAAATATCGTCGTTGCGACAGGCGCGAGCGTGGCTTATCCTTCCTCCTGGACGGTGGATGGCGAGAAAGTCGTCACCTATTATGAGGCGATCCTCCAGGAGAAATTGCCCAAATCCGTGATTGTGATTGGCTCCGGGGCCATTGGTGTAGAGTTTTCCACCGTTTGGAACGCTTACGGGTCGAAAGTCACCATCGTCGAGATGCTCGACCGGCTCGTTCCCCTGGAGGACGAGGAGGTCAGCAAGGAATTACAAAAAGCCTTCGAGAAAAATAAGATCACCTGCCTGCCCGGTCACAAGGTTGAGTCCCTCGAATCGACCGGCAGCGGAGTACGGGTCAAAGTCTCTGGCCCAAAAGTCAACGAAGTGCTGGAAGCGGAGCAGGCGCTCGTCGCAACCGGGTTCAAACCGAACTCGAAAGGGTTGGGATTGGAAGAAATAGGGGTCAAACTCAGCGAACGGGGGATGATCGAAATTGACGAACGAATGGCAACCAACATCCCTGGCATTTGGGCAATTGGCGACGTGACGGGCAAACTCATGCTCGCGCACGTGGGTTCCGCCCAGGGTATTATCTGCGCCGAGAATATTACCGGCGCAGAGACGATCACCCTCGATTACCTCATGCTGCCCCGCGCGACGTACTGCTCCCCGCAAATTGCTTCATTTGGCTACACGGAAGCCCAGGCCAAAGAAAAAGGGTACGAAATCCGCATTGGACGGTTCCCTTTCCAGGCCAATGGAAAAGCGTTAGGGTTGGGAGATTATGCCGGGTGGGTCAAACTCATCACCGATGCAAAGTACGGGGAAATCCTGGGGGCACACCTGATTGGCCCCGAAGTCACCGAACTTCTGCCGGAGTTGACTCTGGCCCAGATGATGGAACTTACCCCCGCCGAAATCGCCCGGAATGTCCATGCCCATCCGAGCTTGAGCGAAACCCTCATGGAAGCGGCGCACGGGGCCGAGGGTCATTCTATTCATATTTAGTATTGGAGAAGGACAACCATGAACAAATTACCCAATCCTTTGTCGAAACTGGATACCCGTACCTGGTGGAGTAGTCAGGGAAGGTGGAATTTGAGCACGTTCCTGGTTGGCGCCGTAATTTTGGGACTGGCTGTATTATTAGGATTGTGGTTTCTCTCTCTTGTATTCCTGTTCGATAAAAAAGACGAGTGGGAAATTACAAAGATCATTATTCTCGGTCTGGCTTCGATCATTGGAATGATTGTGTCTCTCATCAATGTCCGCCGGTACAACAACCAGGCCCTGCCAAAAGTTGCCATCTTTTACGCCTGGCTTTGTTCGGCGTTTTCTCTGATCGTGTATTTCCGGTTAATGGTTCGCATGTATAACTATGACTATCTTTTCCCTGAACGGTATTCTCAATATCTGTTCGCCGTTGGAATAATCCAGGCTGCTGTTTTAGTTCTCCCGATACTGGAAGAAACCTATAGCGTGCGTTCTTTCGCTATCCCCATTCTGATCGGGAATTTTTTCCATCTGTTGATGATGCTTTACCACTATCTTTTTGTCGGCATAAAACCTGTTCCAGATAACGTTCGCGAGGTGATTGATCCGAATATTACGCCATACCATTATTTCGCAGCAGACATAGGTCTGTTCTTATTTATGCTTGCCATTGCGCTCTGGATGCTGAGTAAACCCCGTTTGATGGTCAACATAAAACGCCTGGTGGACAATACCTTTCAGTTTTCCGATTAGAATCTTAATTCGTAACTACTCAGCCGAGAAGGGGATTAGCCCCTTCTTTCTTAGTCTGAGCAGTTATCTTAATTCGCTAAAAACTCCGCCATCCGCTCGTGAATCCACCCATTGTCTCTGGGAAGTGATTTAAGCAACGAAGCGGGACTAACGACCGCGTCCTGGGGGCGGACGATGATATGTGGGATGGTCAAGGCCCCCGTTGGGTTCACCTTCACTTTGTACGGGCCGGTATCTGAAGCTGAACACAGGGTTGCAAAGGTCAGTTTTCGCCGAGATTCGGGGGGAAGGAGTAAGATCAGTGCCTGAAAGAATTCCAGCAAATCATCATTCCCTGTTTGGGGAGCAAAAATCGCAATCGGATGGTGGCTGTTTGCTGCTAAAAGCGTCTTCGCCAACATTTCCTTTTCGTATTTCTTAAGGATGCGCCGGACGACTTCTTCTTTCCTGTGGGTATTGAGTTTATAGGTCGTTTTTATCTGTTGAAGTTCCGTCTTTCCATCCAAAACAGGGACATTTTCTGCCTGAGAGGCCAGAAATCGGAAATCTGCTCCGATTTCTTCAAAAGATTCCCAGGGCATCACCAAATAACGGGTTTGCACAAAATAACGACCCCCTCCCTCGGGAATAGCGCTGCGCTCAGTACAGCTAAACACCACATTGGAAAACATATTAAAAAACGCGAACCCCTTTTCCCCCTGCAAAATGGAGTATGAAATTCCTCCGCTGCTCCTGGACAAGATTTTCCGGCAGGTTTCCTCTGTCAGCGTAGACGAATGGGCAATTAGCGCATAGCCTGAAACATCTTTTCCATCACAAATAATTTTGCCCCATATAAATTGCTCACAAGTAAATTCAAGGGCGTGTTTGTTTAGCATCTATTTCATTCTACGGATTATCGCAAAAGCCATTCAATCGGCTTGAAAATATTTTTCGGTTTGATTTTACGTGGATCAATGACCTTTGTACCTGACGCTTCCGTTGCATATTCTGCACCGTACAGTGATTGATCCAGACCAATGGAAGAACACCCAAAAAATTTAACCCGGCTCCGGTCGCAAGCCGACAAAATGTCCTGGTAAATGTGTTCTCCCAAAATATCCTTTGCAAAAGCGTCCATTTTATCCCCTTCCAGGTCAATGTTATACCGGTACTCCTTCTTATCCATCTTCGTAATACACACCGCCATAGCCGGTATAATGGGCCTGTTCACAGAATTTGTACTGGCTGCCCGGCTGAGCTCCCCCAGTGCCCGGCTGACCGTCACGAAATGAGCGGGTCGCTTTTCCTGAACATCTTGCGGATCAATCAACAACACCAATCCACTACACTTCACCAGCCTTTCATACGGATCCAACACATCAGGAAACTGGTTCTTCATCAATGTTGGATTCTCAAACCACTCGCCAGAAGCATCAGCCAACACCAGGCGGTAAGATTGCACCACCCCCAGCGATCCAACACGGGAAATATCATACGTATAAACATCCACCTCCTGTGGACGTGTGGCAACCGGAAACTGTCCTTGCTCGAATAAGAGCTTGTAATTTTTCAACCGAAACTCGTCTGAAGTCTGGTCTGCAGCCTTCATTTTCCAGCCATCGGCCAGGCAATCATGGTATAAAACAGACAAATAAGTGGTCTTCCCAGCGCCTCTCGGCCCCCAAATCCCAATATTCTTTTTCATCACTGTTCCTCCTTGCCAAAAAAACGAATAAAAAGGGGTTCTTTGGGAACCGGCGGGGAGGCAACCACGGCAAATCCCAAAGAACCTGAAAACGGACTACTCAGCCCAGGACGGTTTCGGAGGTTCCTCTGCCTGAGCAGTTACAATAAAAATAAGACTAATTATACAACGACCCCCCAATTTGTACGACTTGACTTTCCACCTTCTCTCCCTATAATGGAATCTGATAATACCCAGCCAAAGTCGAAATACCCCGGTTCCTCTTAGCCTGAGAAGTTACGGAATCCGTTATGTTTTTGCCGTCAATTGTCAGGATATAATTATTTTATGCGAAATAAAACTACAGAGTTTCTTGAAAAAGCTCGCCTTGCACTCCAAAAAGGAGATCAAAAAGCAGCCACCTCGTTTCTCAATCAGGTCCTTCAGCAAGATGTCCATCACGCGGAAGCGTGGCGGTTGCTTCACAAACATTTCGGTGGGGGCGAATCCATGGAAGCGTTTCAGCAACGACACACTAAAAAGCACTTTCCGAAAAAGATAAAAGAACTGGCCCGTGAGGATGACCGCATCCGTGAGGATGACCGATCCCTTCGACGTATTTCTCTGACAGGGAAACGAGGGCGGTCCTCGCGGGGCGGCAAACTCAAACGTGAACCTGGCGCGAGCGAAAACCCTCCGAAAAAAGAGAAGAAGCCTGGCCTCTTTGCGCGTCTCTTTGGCGTCTTCCAGCGCAAACCGAAACCCCAACCAGGTACCCCACCCCCTGCTCCCACAACAAGCTCCCCTCCCGTTGCGAAAGCAAAAAGCACGCTGCGGTTATCCAGCCTCAAACCCTCTGCCCCCGCGCCGCCCCAATCTGTACGCGATG
>DATDOR010000514.1:0-3562 GCA_035293165.1 Anaerolineales bacterium
ATTTCCACTCTGGGCTGAGTAGTTAACTAATCTATATGTAAAACCATATCCACTGGTTTAGGGACAAATTTACTTTTATTTTGCCTGATCCCCCTTCTTTTTACAGGGTCAGGTGTCCTTAAAAAGGTGGGACAGTTGACATTTTCGTCCAGGCTAAACAAAAAAGCTGGCAACAGCGGGGTGGCTGCCAGCTTTTTACTTTTGAAAATTGAGCGTGCGTTATGCCAGCTCGTTCTCCGGTTCCATGATCATTGCCTGGAAAACTTCACCTAAGCGTTCGATTCCTATCCGAATATTTTCCGGCGTGGCATTCGAGAAATTTAGCCGCAGCGTATTCCCGATTTCACCATGCGGATAAAACGAACGGCCCGGGACAAAGGCTACTTTGTGCTTAATCGCTTCGTGGAACACATCTTCCGCTTTCAGCCAATCAGGCAGTATGGCCCATAGGAAAAGCCCTCCTTGGGGATGGGTGTAGTCCACCTGGCGGGGGAAGTGCTTTCTCATTTCATCGAGCATGATATTCATCCGCACGCCGTACACCTGCCGGATCGTGCGGATGTGCCGGTCGAGGAACCCTTCCCGTGACACTTCGTAGACAACCATTTGATTGAAGGTAGCCGTATGCAAGTCTGCACCTTGTTTTGCCATGACGAGTTTGTCAATAATTTCCGGTGGAGCGATTACCCACGCCAGCCGGATGCCTGGGGCGAGAATTTTCGAGAACGTACTCAGATAGATCACGTTCCCGCTGTAATGCCCGTTATGAGCATTGCGCCTGTGGCTGTCCAGAACAACAACCGGCGGGAGGTGTTCGCCTTCGTAACGCAGTTGCCCGTAAGGGTCGTCTTCGATGATCGGGACGCCGTAATGATCGGCGAGTTCGACCAGTTTGTAGCGGCGTTCGAGCGACAACGTGACCCCGGTCGGGTTTTGGAAGTTCGGCAGCACATACATAAACTTCGGGCTGGTTCGCAAAGCCCCCTCCAGCGATTCGGGAATCATGCCGTCCTCATCCGTCGAGACTGGAACGAACTCTGCTCCGTACGCGTTCCATGCCTGGATCGCGCCAAGATAGGTTGGCGATTCAACCAGGATACGGTCACCAGGATTGATGAGGATTTTTCCAAGCAAGTCAAGAGCTTGTTGTGAGCCGGAGGTTAGCATCACATTCTGAGGGGAAATACAGATGCCATACCGGGCCGTGTGCCGGGCGATCATTTCGCGCAGGGGCGGGTGGCCTTCGGTCGTGCTGTATTGCAGCGCTTCCGCGCCAAAATCGCGCAAAACCCGGTTACACGCTTCCTGAAACGCTTCCACCGGAAAGACTTCGGGGGCAGGCAACCCTCCGGCAAACGAAATCATATCGGGCAAGGCCGTCAGTTTGAGTAGTTCACGGATAGCGGAACTGCCCATCCGTTGGGTACGCTGGGCGTACCGGTATTCCCATAAGGTGATCATTGGGGCTCTCCTTAAGATTATTAGTTTGAAGACAAGAGGGGAGATGGTATTTACTCCGTTATCTTCATTCTGCCTGGAACCGGATTTTCTTTCCAGTGACGACTATCCCCGTTTAGATGGGACAACCTACCCGTTAACGGAATCTTTACACGCACTCCCCCACATTTCACCCTCACGGATCTTTACAAAAACTTCATCGGGAGTATCATGGACGCCCAATGCACGAACAATTCGCGAAAGAAGACTTCCAACGCGCGATCCGCAAAGGGTTCTGGCGCAAGATCAACGCCTGGTTGACCGGGAAAAGCAACGAGCTTCTACCCTACGATGAGGTGCGTAAGATTTTCCCGCTCAAAGGACAGCGGTATATCGGCCTGCAAAGCGTCCCGCTCGAAAACATCGTCGGCAGCGTCGGGCGGTATCGCGACTTTGACCGCGCGTTTACACCGAAACATACCCGCACGGCTGGACGGTGGATTAGTATTGACAAAGCCAAATACGATGACATCCGCCTGCCACCGGTCGAACTGTACAAAATTGGGGAAGTGTACTTCGTCAAAGACGGCAACCACCGTGTCTCCGTCGCTCGCGAACACGGCCAAACGGACATGGATGCCTATGTCATCGAAATAGACATTCCAGTCAAGCTCACCCCGAACATCCAACCCGACGAACTCGAACAAAAACGCGCTTATGCCGAGTTCCTCGAACAGATCAAAATCACCCAACACCACCCCAACGCCAATTTAGAGCTTAACTTACCAGGGGAATACCCACGCCTCCTGGAACACATTCATGCCCACCAATGGTTCATTGGGATGGAACAGGAAAAAACTATCCCCTTTGCAGAGGCCGTTAAATCCTGGTATGACCATGTATACCTGCCGCTTATCCAAACCATTCGTGAACAAAACCTGCCCAAATCCTTCCCCAACCACACAGAAACCGACCTCTACCTGCTCGTGAGTGAATACAGCTGGTTCATTCGGCAGGCCTACGAAGAAAACAAAACCCTGCAAACCGCTTCGGATAGTTTCTCCGAAAAATATGCCGGCTGGCCTGCTCGCAAAGTCGCCAACACCTTGCAAAATGCCCCCTGGATAGATCGCCTGCTTCTCCAACAGGAACGCGCCCACTTCATCGAAACCACCGCCCTGTCCCACACCAATCTCGAACTCACCCTCCCCGGCAAATACGAAAAACTCCTGGAACACATCAGCGTCCACCGCTGGTACATGGGCGAACAGCAGAACCGCCCCATCCCCTTCACGGAAGCCGTCCAATCCTGGTATCACCACGTCTACCTCCCGCTCGTCGAAATCATTCGCCAGCAAAACGTCCTTGAGCACTTCCCTGGCCGCACCGAAGCCGACCTCTACCTCTGGATATTGGATCACCGCTCCCGTCTGGAGGAAGAACTCGGCTGGAATATTACTTCTGAAACTGCCGCGACCGATTTGGTTGAACAACAAAACAGACGGATCGGCGAAGACCTCGCGGACGCGATCTTGCCCGATCCTTTGGAAACTGGCCCCGAACCGGGACGTTGGCGACACGAACGCCTCCAAACCGGCCCGGACAGGGAAGCGAACCCCGATCGTTTTACCTTCGCGGACATCCTCGTGCTGGTCGGCGCATCCGAACGGGATTGGCGCGCTCTCGATCAGGCGTTGGTGCTCGCGCGGGCTTCTAATGCCCGGATTCACGGCTTGCACGTCGTCCCCAGCGAACCGAAGACCGGCTCCACTTCCGCCCAAGCCATCCTGGCCGAGTTTGACCGCCGCTGTGAGGAAGCCAATGTTCGGGGTAAGCTGGCGATTGGAACCGGGCAAATCGCCCGGACGGTGGCTGACCGCGCCCGATTCGTTGACCTGATTGTGCTTCCGCTCAACCACCCCCCGCCCGCACAGGGCCTCACCCGGTTGGTGTCCGGGTTCCGTGCCATTGTTCGGCGGGCAGGGCGTCCGGTCCTCGCTGTCCCCGACCTCGTTTCCCCCCTCGACAAAATCCTGCTCGCCTACAACGGTTCCCCCCGCTCCGACGAAGGGCTGTACCTCGCTGCCCGCCTCGCTTCAGAATGGCTGGTCAACCTCACCATCCT
>DATDOR010000515.1:0-5066 GCA_035293165.1 Anaerolineales bacterium
GGGATGCGTTGCTCGAAAATGGTTACGTAGAAGGGCCGGATTTCCAATATCATTTGGATAAGGGCGCAGGGCATAATGAGGCTGCCTGGGCGGGCCGGTTATCGAAGGTGTTTCAGTTTTTATTTCCGGTAGAGTGATCGGAAAGAAATTAATTATTCTTCGATGAAACAATCTCTCCCATAATCGAAAGTGCGATCTCTTCCGGGGTTTTTGCGCCAATGTCCAGCCCGATTGGGCCATGCAGGCGGTCTAACTGTTCTTCGGTCAACCCTGCTTCGAGCAGGCGGGCACGGCGTTTGGCCTGGGTGGTCTTGCTGCCCAACGCGCCAACGTAAAAAGCAGGGCCAGGAAGCGCAACCATCAATGCCGGGTCATCCAATTTAGGATCATGGGTCAAGACGGCAATTGCAGAGGTACGGGTCAGATGCAGGCTTTGAAGGGCCTCATCCGGCCAATTTTGTACGAGGCGGTCGGCGTGAGAAAATCTTTCAGGGCTGCCAAAGGCGCGCCGGGGATCCACGATCACGGTCTGATATCCCATTACCTTCGCGATTTTTGCCAGTGCAATGGAAATATGCACCCCGCCCACAATGATCAACGTCGGGGAAGGGAGAATGATCTCGGCAAACACTTCCACCTGGCCACCAGGCAGGGTGAACCGGTGTGATTGTTCATTTATGAGCGCAAGCCGGGCAGCTTCGATGGCTCCTTCCACCAGTTCATCATCAAATCCCTGTGGAGGCGTTTGCCCATCAAACCAAACCAATCCATCTCCCAATACATCGTCAGGGCCGCGGATGACTGTCACGCTGGAGGCCGGATGCTCGCCTTCAATCGCTGTACGCATTTGCTCGAATAGTTCTAAATCCAGCGGTTGGACAAACACATCAATGGTTCCACCGCAGGCCAGACCGACTTCCCAGGCGGTTTCGTCGGCCACCCCAAAGTGAAGAAGCTGTGCTTTTTGGGTTTTGATTACGTCCATCCCGACTTCAATGACCGCGCCTTCCACACATCCCCCGCTAACGGAGCCAGTCATCCTGCCATCGGCAGTAATGCCCATCTTGGCTCCGACCCCTCGCGGGGAGGAACCCCAGGTTTGAAGAACGGTGGCGAGCGCGATGGTTTCGCCGTTTTGAAGCCAGGTGGTGAGATCGGGGAGAATATCTTTCATTGGATTTGTTGAAATAAGAAACAGGACGGATACTTTTGAGCAAAATTGAAACTGGATGGTAACTGCTCAGCCAGGGAGGGGTTTAGCCTGAGCAGATACACTTGATATAAATATGATACCAAAGAAGTTTTCTTTTGATACCAAGGAAATGCCCGAGTGTTTTCTAATTTGATAATGTCATAAAGTCATTTCTTGAGCCTCACAACCAGGTCAGAGGTATAATCAGCATATTCGGTGTGGGTGTGCCCTGACCGTTGATAGAACTCTCACCTTGTAAAACACAAAGAAACACGATGCTCGCGAAAATCTGGCACTTCTTAATCGGCTCTCCTTTGCCCACGCAAGCAGCCGGGCAGAAACGTCTTTCCAACATCCGGGCATTGGCTGCCTTTTCACCGGATGCGCTCTCGTCTATCGCCTATGCCAATCAAGAAATTTTCTTGAGTCTGGTTTTGGCAGGGAGTGCAGGGCTTTCCCTTGCCTGGGGAATTGGGTTGAGTATCACAACGCTGCTCGCGATTGTTGCTCTATCTTATTTTCAGACGATCCATGCTTACCCGTCCGGCGGGGGTTCCTACGTGGTTGCCCGTGAAAATCTAGGCAATCTACCCGGCCTAATCGCAGCAGCCGCGCTTACAGTGGATTATCTACTTACTGCGGCAGTCAGCCTGACGGCGGGGGTTGCTGCCATTGCCTCGGCTTTTCCTGCTCTCTGGCCACACCAGGTAACGCTTGCGCTGGTGCTGCTTGCCATTATCACCATGGCGAACCTGCGCGGGATGCACGAAATGAGCACTACGATTGGGATCCCGGTTTACCTATTTTTGGGTACTTACCTGCCGATGTTGGGATATGGGGTAATCCGTCTGTTTATAGATGGATTTGGATCGCTGGAAGCGGTTGCACCCCCGGCCATAGAACCTGTAACCCTGGTGATTGTATTGCACACTTTTGCAGCCGGGTGTACTGCACTGACCGGAATCGAGGCCATTAGCAACGGTGTGCCCGCTTTTCACCCCCCAGAGACACGCAACGCAAGCCGAACATTATTGGCCATGGCAATCTTGATGGGCTTACTATTTATTGGCAGTATTGGGTTGACTCAGTTTCTTGCTGTCATTCCGGGAGAACAGGAAACGATTTTGTCTGCTTTGGCCCGGCGGATCTTGGGCAGCGGACCGGCCTATATGATTATTCAAATCAATACCCTATTGATCCTGGCCGTCGCTGCCAATACAAGCTTTTCAGGGTTTCCCCGGTTGGCTGCGATTTTGGCTCAGGATGGGTTTTTGCCCCGGCAGCTTACACACCTGGGGGAACGGTTAGTGTTCAGTAATGGGATTACACTGCTTACGGCTGGGACAGCTTTTCTGATCATCGTGTTTCGCGGGGATACGCACGCGTTGATCCCACTTTTTGCTGTGGGAGTGTTTTTAGCTTTTACCCTTTCGCAGACCGGGATGGTCGTCCACTGGTGGCGGGAGAAGGGCAAAGGCTGGGAATGGAAGACCATCATCAACGCGACGGGAGCGATTACCACGTTGATTGCACTTGTCATTATAGGATATAGTAAGTTTACTCGTGGCGCATGGATTATTTTGGTCTTGGTCCCCATTTTCGTCGTGGTATTCGCGCGGATTCGCGAACACTACAACGAAGTTGCGGCTGAGTTATCCATGCGAGGGCTGCCCCCATCCTTACGCCCCGCACCTGCTCCCCGCGTGGTGATTCCCGTCTCCGGGGTGCATCGTGCGATGGTGGGGGCACTTAATTATGCCCGGTCCATTTCGAAAGACATTACCGCACTTTACGTTGAGTTTGAACCAGGCAAGGGAGAAGAAATGCGGAAGAGATGGGCGAAATGGTGGCCGGATATTCCTCTGGTGGTTGTACCTTCTCCTTACCGTTCTATCGTAGGACCGTTATTGGAGTTCTTAGACAGGATTGATAAGGAACGCAACGATGGGCAGCTTGCGACGGTTATTTTACCCGAATTTGTCCCTGCCCGGTGGTGGCATAGTTTCCTGCATAACCAGACAGCATGGCTGTTGAAATTTGCATTGCTCTATCATCGCCGGTTGCATAACCTGGAACGGGTGATTATCGAGGTTCCGTTTCATTTGCGGCGGTAGGCGTGATGGTGAGGGGTAACGGGTTCAACCCTGTTTTACTCATTAACCACTGCATCGCAGGTCCGCTGAGCATGGATGTGGCTAACGCCATGACAACCAGAGCAACAAAGATCCGTTGATCGATTAAGCCACTTTCCAGTGCGACCGAGGCCAGGATGATTTCCATCGCGCCGCGAGCATTCATGCCAAAGCCAACCGCCAGGGCTTCCCTCAGTTTCATCCCGCCCAACCATGCGCCCAAGCTCGCCCCGCCAATCTTTCCAACACAGGCAACAACGAGGACAAGTAAAACCAGCGGGAGATCAAAATTGCCGGCAAAATCGGCCCGCAACCCAATGGAAACAAAATACAGGGGAGCAAAAAAACTAATCGCAAATTGATGGACAACCTCATGGGCACTACTTTCATCTCCCGGCTCAAGACTTTGCCCCAGGGCAATCCCGACCAGATAGGCTCCGAGAATCGCATGAATCCCAAGAAACTCTGTCACAGCCGCCGCACCCAAAATCACCACTGTGATCAAGCCGATAAATGCGCTCGGCCAGGAAAGCCGGGTCTTTGCCCAACGCAGTACGGGAGCACCTAACCAACGCCCTACAACAAGCACCACCGTGGCAAATCCAAGTAACAATCCCAAATTGGCCCACACCTGCTCCCCACGAGAAATATCTCCGGCTGTTTCAGGAAGTAAAAATACGTTCAAAATAATCGCGAATAACAACCAGCCAATCACATCATTCAGGGTGGCAGCCATCATGACCACAATCCCCAATTCTTTTTGTATTAATCCTAAATCCATCAAAATCCGCGCGATGACCGGAAGCGCGGAGATGGACAACGCCGTGCCCACAAAGATGCCGAAAACCCGGCCATTTTGAATCGCTTCTGCGCCCCACACACTGGGGAATAATTGAACCGCCACAATGCCCAAACCCATAGGGATCAGCCAGCCGAGAAAACTCGTGAGAGCGACTTGTTTGCCTTTCTCGTGAATGTGAGCCAATTTCACTTCTAATCCGGCAACAAACAGAAAAAATAACATCCCCACACTGATGACGGCCTCACGCGCCAGGGTGAGTGATTTGTCCATTGGAAACAGCCAATTGAAATATCCTGGGGCAAGCGTACCTAGCACGGTAGGCCCCAATAAGATCCCGCCAAGAAGTTCTCCGAGCACAGCAGGTTGGTGAAACCGGCGCATGATTTGGCCGCCGATGACTGCTGTTAAGAGCATGGTTCCAAATTGCAAAAACAGAAAAATCAACTCATAATGATCCATAAAAAAAACCTTATATCATGTATTTAACTTGAGTTGCACCATGCACAAGAAACCGAGTGTTTCCTTCCAAAAGCAGGACGATCCTGTTGATTTGGCCTCACCCCAAGTAAAAAAAAAGAGGTAACTACTCAGCCGGGAAGGGAGTTAGCCCGAAAAAAGGTGTGCGGGGGGGCTTACGCCCCCCCGCACACCTTTTTTCGGGAACCTTTCTTTCTTAGCCTGAGCAGTTACAAAAAGAGTATATTTAGGAAAAAACTCGGTTTCTGTCCACCAGGGTAGCAATTTGGGTTATTTATGTTCTGCCGAAGCACGATAGATTCTCCTCGCACAGTGCTGAATTACATGCATGTATAATAATTCAGTCAGATTCTAACAAAAGTGGATTTCCACCGCTCAATGGGTTTGAGCACCTCATATCCCCCATTTGGGCTTGTAACCGGATTATTCGTTCATTCGCGCCTCGGCCAGCCATGCCCACGGC
>DATDOR010000516.1:0-6221 GCA_035293165.1 Anaerolineales bacterium
AAAGAAAACGTACATGCCCATAATGATGCTCTAAACCAGGGCCAAGCACACGCAGCGCGTACATGTTAAACGCAATGTGCAGGATCCCCCCGTGGAGTAGTATCGGGGTAAACAACCGCCAAAGCTGTCCCTGAGCAATTAAATCATTGACCTTCATCCCATAAATGGCGGGCAGGTCTACGCCCAAAAAGGTTTGCGTGCCCCATTGAGCCAGAAAGGTCACAATCGTGATTCCCATAATCGTGTAAGTGACGAAGGGTGTCCGGGCCGGAGGGGTATACGCCGCGCGAATGGGGCGGGCTGTCGGTGATGGGGCTGAATCGAACGGGGGTGGCTGTTGTCTATCATAAGCCTGTCCACTCCCAGCAGGGGAGGGCGAGCCTTCGCCTGGCGGGGTGCTGTCCCGGTCGGGGTACGGGTACGATTCCTGAGGGTTTGGGTTTTCGGTCATAGAGTCACTTTCCGGTGGTGGACACAATGATGTTCGGCAATCACGATGCTTTGAATCGTGTTGACCGTTTCATCCAGGCAGTCTTCGGCGTTGACGACGACGTAGTCAAATTCTTTGATCCGCTGGAGTTCTTTGCGGGCCATGGCAATACGCATGTTGAGGTTTTCATCGGTTTCCGTTTTGCGTGCTCTGAGGCGGCGGACGAGTTCGGCTTCGTCGCGGGTGGTGAGGAAGATCAGCACGGCTTCGGGGCACAGGCGGCGGATGGTGGCCGCGCCTTGCACGTCCAGGCGCATGATGACATCTTTGCCGCTGGCGAGGGCTTCGCGCACCTGGGCTTTGGGAATGCCTTTGTAGTCGTTGTAGACGTAGGCATATTCGAGCAGTTCATCCTCTTCGATCATTTGGGCAAATTCAGCCTGGGTGACGAAGTAATAATCTACGCCATGCTGCTCGCCAGGGCGGATAGGGCGGGTAGTGGCGGTAACGACAAAGTGAAAGGGCAGGCCGCGCGTTTGCATTTTAGCCAGTACAGTGTCTTTGCCCACACCGGACGGGCCAGAGATGACGATGAGGAGGGGTTCGGGGTCGGGAGGAGCGAAGGGGATGGGGTCGGTCATGAGGCAATGTGGTCTCTAAAATAAGGTTTCCAGGGACCACATTCGGCAATAAATGGTTGCATGAGGGCGCGTTCGGCCTGGACGGTGTGCATGAGGTCATGGGCGGCCCATTCGTGGAGCATTTCGCTGAGGGTGACCGGGCCAAGTTCACCGTGGACGGCTTTGCGGGCGAGGTCGGCTGGAGTGAGGGTGGCGATGAGGGCGAGGCTTTCCGCGCGCATTCTGGCAAAATCAGCAGCGAGATCGGCAGGGGGGGATTGTTGGTCGGGTTTTGTGCCCTGGCTGTCGGGGTCAAAAGCAGGGAAGTTTTCCCCTGCGAGAAAGCAGCGCAACCTGACGGGGAAGACCCAGCGTTCGGTGTCCACGAGGTGCTGGAGACATTCGAGCGCTGACCATTCGCCCGGGGCAGGGGGGCGGGTGAGGAGACCAGCGGGGAGGGTATTGGCGAGGGTTTGCCACCGCGTGGTGGTTGTAGCGAGGAGAGCGTGGATAGTGGGGAGGGAAGACATGAGTTTGTACCTTATTCTGGCGTGAAGGCGTCCTTCTTCGACAATTACTAGGCCATAAAATTCCAGATCAGGTGATCGAGTGAACGGGGGGTCAGGTGTGGAAATTCGGTTTGGAGTACCCGGCAGGTTTCGATCACGAGGTCGGTCATTTGTTGGCGATTGTATCGCCGATTATAACGCTGATGGATGGCTTGCTCAACAAAGCGGGCAACCATCCGGCCTGGCATAATGCCCTGTCACATCCAGCGTCATCAACTCATCCGCGACCTGGCCCGGATCAATTTCTGCAATTACCAGCCCTTCCTCATCCCCAACCGGTCCGGCCAGGTACTTCCCGTTCGGGCCGATGATTGCCGAGCCGCCGGACATCCACTGGTCGCCGGGCATCTGGTTGAGCAGGGACAACCCTTCGGGCAGGTGTTCGCCCGTCGCGTTCGTTCAGCCCCATGATCAGGGTCAGCCCGGCATTCTTCGCCGCCACGCACAGCCGTTCGGTGGCGGGGGACGGAATTTCCGGGCTGTTTTCGAACAACCGCCGGAAGACCGCCTTTACAGGGAGATGATCCCACCTTGCTGCATCGGGCGCGGTGTCAATCCACACCGGATAACCGGGCAGCCAGGTTTCGGGGAACACGAGCAGGCGCACGCCTTGTTCCCCCGCTTCGGCGATCCAGTGTTCGGCTTTTTGCAAACAGTCTTCCAAATCCAAAAAAGCAGGGGCAATCTGTGCGGCGGCGATTTTGTAGGTTTCAGGCATTTTTACAAATCCAGCGGGGTTTCCCTCATTTTATCGGATTTTCTCTGTAACAGACATACGGAAAAACAAACGGCGTTCCCGAAAAGGAACGCCGCTCATATTCTGGTTCTTTGGGAATCGGCGGGGAGGCAACCACGGCAAATCCCAAAGAGCCCATATTCTTGTTTATTGTCCACCAGGCCAGTTTCTTCCCACCGGGGGAAAACGCTTCGTACAGACCTGAAATTGCTCTGGTTTTCGGCAATGGCTAATTCGTGTCAACTTTCCACTCCAATTCCCAACAACCTCACAATGACTGCCATCACCCGCTCCGCCACTTCATCTTTACTCATTAGGGGCAATGCCTCCTGCCGCCCATCGGGAAACAACAGCGTTACCCGGTTGGTATCCACCTCAAATCCTGCAGCAGCTTCGCTTATGTCGTTCGCGACAATCATGTTCAACTTTTTCACCTTGATCTTCGCGGCCGCATTTTCCAGCAAATTCTGGCTCTCCGCTGCAAAACCAATGGTCAGTCCCCGGTATTGGTGATTGTGTTTCAAAAAGCCTACTGTTTGCAAAATGTCGGGGTTACGTTCCAGGGTAATAGTCGGCAAGGTGTTTTCTTTTTTGATTTTATTGGCAGAGGGATTCGACGGACGAAAATCGGCAACCGCCGCCGCCATCAGCAGCGCAGACGCATCCATGATCGTTTCCAACACCACTTCCAACATCTCCCTCGCGCTACTGACGGGGATCACCTCCGCCCCGACCGGAGAGGGCAACTGTGCTGCGGACGTGATCAACACCACATCCGCTCCTAAATCCAGCGCGGCCTGTGCGAGGGCATACCCCTGCTTGCCCGAGGAGCGATTCGTAATCACCCGTACCGGGTCAATCGGCTCCTGCGTTCCCCCTGCTGAGACAACGATTTTATGCCCTTTCAACAGCCCCCCACGCGAGAAGTGCAGCCGAATCTGCCCGAGCAGGTCACCCGGCTCGACCATCCGCCCCACCCCCCACGAGCCTGAGGCCAGATGTCCTTCCGCTGGGCCGACGAACGTCAGTCCGCGCGCTTTCAGCGTGGCGACATTCGCCTGCGTCGCCGGGTGGTTCCACATCCCGCCGTCCATCGCCGGAGCGATCCGGATTGGACATTGCGCGGCGAGTGCAGACAAGGTCAGCAGGTTGTCCGTCTGTCCGGTGGCGAGTTTTGCCAGGATGTTGGCAGTTGCCGGAGCAATGACTACCAGGTCTGCATGGTCGGCAAGGCCGATATGAATCACATGTCCGGCCGCGCCCCACATATCGGCATCTACGAACGCCCGCCGTCCGGTGACGGATTGGAATGTGAGCGGTGTAATAAATTGCAAGGCAGCTTGCGTGAGAATTGTCTCCACTTCCCCCCCAGCCTGGCATAATTTGGAAGCAAGATCGGCGGCTTTGTAACAGGCAATCGAGCCGGTCACGCCGAGGAGAATGTGTTTGTTGGTAATTGGATTGGGCATCGTTATTTCCTATTCAACTCCCAGATGATTCGCAGCCCGTCCAGCGTCAGCCAGGGAGCAATATAGTCAATAATAGGGGTCTCTTTCGCAATGATTTCAGACAACCCACCGGTCGCGATGACTTTCATCTTGTCTCCCAACTCTTCCCGGAAACGAGTCACCATCCCCTCGACCAGCCCCACATACCCGAACAACAACCCCGATTGAAGCGCGTGGGGCGTGTTCTTCCCAATCACGGACGGAGGGTGGGCGAGGTCCACACGGGTGAGTTTGGCCGCGCGCTGGAACAACGCATCGGCGGCAATGCCCAGCCCGGGCGCAATCGCCCCACCGAGATAATCCCCGTCCTTTGTGATCGCGTTGAACGTCGTGGCTGTACCGAAATCCACCACACAGGCCGGGCCACCAAAGAGATGCTGTACCGCGGCCGCGTCGCACACCCGGTCGGCGCCAACGGCCCGAGGTGGATCATACAACACGCGGACACCGGTTTTAACACCGGTATCCACATTAAGTGGGTCCTGATTCAGGTAGCGTCTGCAGGCATCCATGATGCGCGGGGTGAGTGTGGGCACGACGGAGGCCATTACCACTCCCGTCAAGTCGTCAGGTGTGCGCCCGACATGGTTGAGCAGTCCGAGAAATTGCAGGCCGTACTCATCCGGCATCCGTTCGTGATCGGTTGCCAGCCGCCAGCGCGGGCCAAGTTCACTGCCGTTATAGAGGCCAAGCGTCAGGTTTGTGTTGCCGAGGTCAATGGCGAGGAGCATAGCTAAAATTATACCAGTGGTGGTGATCAAACTATCATGCAAAATCGTTTGCGTTAATTCGCCTCCCTCATATATACTGAAATCAGGTTTACGGAGGCCTATAGATGCGCATATACGATGTAACGCTGACCATTTCCCCCAAACTCCCAGTATGGCCTGGCGATCCGCCTGTTGACCTCCAGCGCGTAAGCAAAATGGAAGAAGGGGATATTTGCAACGTTACCCGCATGAACATCAGCGTCCACACCGGCACCCACGTAGACGCCCCCTATCATTTCCTCCCCAAAGGTAAAACCGTCGAAACCCTCGATCTCAAAACCCTCACCGGCCGCGCCTACGTTGCTGACCTGCCCAATGTTGACCGCATTACCGCTGCAGACATCGAAGCCGCCGGAATCCCCCCTCGCACCAAGCGCGTCCTCTTCAAAACCCGCAACTCCAACCACTGGGCCAAAGGCCACACCGACTTCAACACCCATTTCGTCGCCATCAGCCCGGACGGTGCAAAATACCTGGTCGAACGCGGTGTCAAACTCGTCGGCGTAGACTACCTCTCCGTCGCCGCCTTTGAAGAACCCACCCCCACCCATCAAACCCTCCTCAAAGCCGGCGTCGTCATCGTCGAAGGCCTCGACCTATCCAAAGTGGCCCAGGGGCGCTATACCTTCTACTGCCTCCCCCTCAAAATCGCCAAATCCGATGGCGCGCCTGCCAGGGCGATGTTGATCGGCGTCTAACATCGTTCGTAGTCAGGCACGGTAGTGCCGTTGCTCCGCACTTGCGTGCGCTACTACGAACAGTCATGAAATCCCCCTCCCACATTCTCCTCCTCGACATTGACGGCCTCCGCCCGGACGTCTTCCGCGCCGCGCTCAACGCCGGAGACATCCCCAACCTGGCCGGGTTGCTCGGCGGCCCCGATTTGACTCATGGCCTGATCGTGGACACCGTTGCCCCCGCCCCCTCCATCACCTTCTGCTCCCAGGCCTGCCTCTTCACCGGAACGCATCCCAAAGTTCACGGCATCCCCGGCAACCAGTTCTTCGACCGCTTTGGCGCATTTCACAACGGCGTCCCCCGCCACTTCGCCTTTGACGTCGGCGACACCCTCGCCGTAGACGATGCCGTCCGTGTCTTCGTGGATGGCCTTGCCTCCAACCGCCTGCTCGAACCCACCATTTACGAAAAAATGACCGCACAGGGTAAAACCTGCGTTGTCGCCGGGAACATGTACGCGCGCGGCGCGCAAACCTGGCTCAAACCCTCCCTCGCCAACCTGGCCCGTTTCACCAAAGGCGGCAACCTCTTCGGCATGGACTCTGCCGAATACGACGGCTACATCCTCGACGCCGTTCTAAAACACATCCAAACCAACGGCCTCCCCGACCTCCTCACCGTGTACTTCATGGGCCTCGACCACGACTCCCACCACTATGGCCCCGCCAAAGGCCAGATGCCCTACCTGGTCAACCACGTAGACCCCGTTGTCGGCAAACTCCTCGACGCGTTCGTAGTAGCGCACGGTAGTGCGCCCTTCACCGCCATCTTCTCCGACCACGGCCAGATCGAAGTCATCCCCGACAACCCCCACTCCCTCCGCATCGGCTTCCCCTTCGACAAAGAGATG
>DATDOR010000517.1:0-3188 GCA_035293165.1 Anaerolineales bacterium
AGGAGAAGGGTGGGCAATTGATCATCGCCTCACACGCAACAGAACTGTGGCAAGATTTCACCGAATCGCATCGCGTTGAATTGGGTCGTTTGGGTGAGATGGCTGCATGAACGGGCTGCCACTCTGGATCATTGATATCGAAAACCTGTCGCGCGGGCTTGAGGTATTGCTCGTAGAGGGTGAGGATGATGTTGACATTTTTCGCCATTTCTTAGATCAACACTCTCCTGGGTGGGAAACGCGAATGTACCTGGCTGCCGCGAATGGCAAACGGCGGGTACTTCAGCGGCTAAAGAAATCCACTGGTCTCCCGGAAGAACTGGAAAACAGACCAGTTACTGACGAAATTGAAATCCGCCGCATTTTAGAAACCTGGCACGACCAACTGGCACCCGAAGCTATTCTTGATCAATACCATCTGGAACTGGCTAGAGCAAATACTCTAACGACAACGGAACAACTAATTGGGTACATTCATGGAAAAAAGTTCTTCAAGCAAGTGGTTGTGATTACTCTGAACAACTTGTTCGCACAAATCAGTAGCGAAAGTTGGATCGGACGATTTCAAAATAGCGATATGATGCCTCCCCAAGATATGAAAGACCTCCTCGACCGGGTCATCTCCAATCTCTAATCTCCATTATCGAAAAACACACTGCTTCTTGTTGGCTTGAAAGATGGATTCCGCCCAACATTCCCCTATCGTCCTCTCCAAATATCAAACCAACCCCATCCTCAAAGCTTACCAGGAGGGAAAAACAACGGCGCCCACCTCATTTGATTTAGGGGTCTCCACTTCAGAAGCAATCCTTACCCCATCCGGTTTACTTCTCCCAACCGGAGAATGTCTCGACTGGAACACCATTGAAACGATTTCCAGTGACGAAAATACCTGCTTCGCCGTCGAAGACAGCGAACCCATCCCCATCAAGGCTTTCTCCACCCTGACCGGGCGCGCGTATTCGCTCTACCCCACACCCTCCGCGCCGACTATGCTTGTCGGCGGGTTTCCGATGCACCGGATCAAAGATACCGACCCTTACCGGGATACGCTTGCGAAGATCAGAGCCGCGGCTCCTATCCAGGGATGTGTCCTCGACACCGCAACTGGGCTGGGATATACCGCTATCGAAGCCGCCAGGACCGCGGACGAAGTGATTACTATCGAACTCGATCCTGCTGCTCAGGAAATCGCCCGTCAAAACCCCTGGTCACGCACCCTCTTCACTCATCCAAAGATCCACCGGATCATCGGCGACTCATGCGAAGAAATCGAAAACTTCGACGACGAGAGCTTCTCCCTCATTCTGCACGACCCGCCTGTCTTAAGTCTGGCCGGAGAACTCTATTCTCTCGCCTTTTACCGGAAGGCCTATCGTGTGCTTAATCGTAGCGGGCGCATGTTCCACTACATCGGTAACCCGCACAGCAAATCCGGGGCGGCCACAACCAAAGGTGTCGTCCGCCGCCTGAAAGAAGCCGGTTTCGGCCGCATTATCCCCAAACCTGAAGCCTTCGGTGTCCTGGCATTAAAATAAAAAGGGGCTACCGTATAAAGGGGTGGGAGAATTTCCTGCTAAAACGGGTGCCCGGCCATTCGTGCAGACGGAACCCATAAACAAAACCGCGTTATATGACTCCCGATTGTTCGAGCCGTGCCACCTGGCTTTCCTCTACTCCCAACCATTCCTCCAAAACCTCTCTGGTATGCTGGCCCAGCTCCGGCGGGGGAGTAGAAACGGCCCCAGGCGTATCAGACAACTTGATTGGTACACCCGTCACCCGGATCGGGCCTGCTTTCGGATGATCCAGTTCGATCACCATCTCCCGGCTCCGGGTTTGAGGGTGTTCACATACTTCTTTGACAGATTGAATCCGTCCACAGGGAACCCCGACAGGTCGCAATAAATCTACCCATTCCTGTGCATTACGGGTAAGAAGGATTGGGGCAAGGATCTCGTTGAGAGCAGGGTGATGTTGGACACGATCGGCATTCGATAGAAAACGGGGGTCGGAAAGCAGAGTCTCCAGGCCGACCGCACGGCAAAAGACACGCCAAATCCGATCATTCCCACAACCAATGTTGACATACCCGTCTTTACAACGAAACGTCTCATATGGGGCGATGGACGGGTGTTGGTTGCCCAATCGGGTAGGGCTTTCTCCCGTCGCGAAGTAAATCCCTGCCTGGTAGGTAAGGAGGGAAACCTGGCAATCGAGCAAAGCAATGTCCACATGCTGGCCCCGCCCACTGCGTTCGCGGGCAATAAGGGCCAGCAAAATGCCCTGAAACGCATTCATTCCCGCTACGATATCGGCTTGTGAAGTGCCAACCTTGTACGGCGGCCCATCCGGATCGCCGGTCAAACTGGCGATGCCTCCCTCCCCCTGGACAATCAGGTCATAACCAGGATGGTGAGCAAAGGGTCCGGATTGCCCATAACCGGAAATGGAACAATATACGAGGCGCGGGTTGAGTTCACTGGCCTGTTCGTAACTAAAACCCAGGTCAACCATCTTACCCGGACGAAAATTTTCAACCAAAACATCCGCCTTTTGAAGCATTTCCCGAAGAATGTTTTTTCCATACTCATGCTTCATGTTGAGGGTTACGCTCCGTTTATTTCGATTGACACTAAGGAAATAAGCACTTTCGCTGTTGAGAAATGGGGGGCCATAGCCGCGAGTGTCATCCCCCTTTCCGGGTAATTCTACTTTGACGACATCTGCGCCCATATCCGCGAGCAGCATGGTGCAATAGGGGCCGGCAAGTACACGACTCAGATCGAGAACCTTTAGACCATCAAGTGGTTTTTGTGTCATGAATTACTCCTCAATAAGTAAATTTTGTAACTACTCAGGCTAAGAAAGAAGGTTTCGGGCTAATCCCCTTCCCGGCTGAGTAGTTACCAATTTTTAGGATAAATCAGAAAATATGTCTGAAAAAACGCTAGCTAGCCATTTTCAGGTGTTCGCACCTTGCAGAGAATTTTTGTGTTAATAATACTTGAGCGTCGTTCCTATCCCTGCGCCATCGCCTTTGATCAATCAACTTTCTCATGTTCGATTTTTCATAATTGTATCCTTAATTCTAGTGGGTAGGGGTCGTCTATTAACCGCTGTCAATGGTTGCGATGGATGGCGGTTTTCGTTTGGAGGTGCCAATTCCCAACCATTACACTCTTTTT
>DATDOR010000518.1:0-6280 GCA_035293165.1 Anaerolineales bacterium
AGAGCGGCCCAAAAGCCGTTGGAGGCGACCGAGCCGTCCCCGCCTAGCGCGACCGCGATCGCCCCCAGCCAGGAGTCGTCGCCGAGGACGCGCTGGTGGTAATGGATGGCCTGCGCCCAGCCTGCCGCGGGGGTGTATTGCGCGCCCACATCGCCGGACGCGGGGAGGATGACGGCTTTTTCGCGCCGCTGCATCGAATAAACTACACCCACGTCCCGGCCTTCGGAGGGGGAGTTTGCGAGGGCCATATCGGCGGCAAAGGATTCGCGTGCGTTCAAGCCGCTGGCGAGCATGAAGGGGCGCGAGCGGTAATAGACAGTAGCGGCGTCGTGGGGGTGGTCGAGGGCGAGGCCGAGCAGGATTTGGGCGAGTTCGTGGCCTTTGGAGGAAAATTGGTAGGTGATTTTGCCGTTGGGGGCGAGTTCGGATTCTTCGAGGGTGTCAATGGCGCGGGAGGTGAGGACGAGGCGGGCGACGGTTTTCCAGTCGGGCATGAGTGTCCTATTATCGGCCACGCGCGGTGCGGGCGCGCTCTCGACGTTCTTTGTGTTCGAGATACTTTTTCATTGCATTGTTACCAGTGGCAATCAGACATTCAATCCTTTCTTCGGACATATCAAATTCGACAGTACCAACACCTTTAGCAGGCAGGTGGCAGACATTTTTTCGATGGGTTTTGATGGCTGCTTTATCACGTGCATTCATCATTGTATTGATCAGGTTGCCTACCCGCTGCAAAACGACGAACCAACGGCTTTCCAGATCAATATCAATCTTCTTCTTCCCTTCAGCGCTGACAGGCTGTGTTTTTGGAGGCAGACCTGGCACGTCTATTTCGTCATCGATGAGCAATCCTAACACATTGCCAGAACCTTTTTGGTTTCCCATCACCGCGCGGATTTCGTCGGTGTCGTCAATCAAATATGAAATGGGGAAGTTTGACAACGCGCCGCCATCCACAATTGCATGTCCGGTGATGTTTTGGTTGCGGTACCGGCCCCACCCTTCTTCCCAAACTACTTCTTTCCAAACAAAGGGGATAGACATGGACATCCGCACGCCCGTGTAGACAGGCAGTTTGGGTGCAGTAAGATGGTTGAGAATGAGCATTTGCTGCCCGGTTACGTCTGAGGCGACGAGAGAGAGGTCCTTGCCAGTTTTTTGGTGAAATTCCTCAAAAGTCGCTGTCCCTAGCAGCCGCCCACCTGCGTTCAGTTTTTCGCGAAACCACAGCCGGAATAGTTCTCCGGAATAGAGCCCACCTACTTCTGTGAAAGAGAATAGTTGACGGAAAGCAGACGCTTGCATCAATGTGTCCATGATCCGCTTATCCACCTTCTCTTCCAGGGCATCGGGAATCAAGGGCAGGTCAATAGACTGAAAAAGCATCATAAGCAGGCTTTTTTTGATCAATACTTCGTCAAATTTCGCAGGCACATCCATAAAAGATGAAAAACGTGGCGCTCCGTTGGGGAGGCGGTCCACGACGACCGCTTTCATCTGGCCTGGTGTGTACCCGGCTGCGAGTAGAGTCGCCGTAATCGCCCCGGCGGATGTGCCCATCAACCGGCCAACAGTATGTCCGCGAGCTTCAAATTCCTGCAGCGCGCCGACAAACAAAATGCCTTTCGCGCCGCCGCCTTCAAAAACAAGATCGTATTCCATGGTCGTTTCTCCTTGATTGAAATTGGGTTCTTTAGAAACGTAGAACGTGAAATCACGCCTCAGGTTTCACGCATCACGCATTATCTAACTCCACATAAATCCGTTTGTTGATCTTCCCCTTGCTCTTATAGTCTACCACGCGCATCCACCCGACTTCGGACGTGTTTTTGACGTGCGTGCCGCCATCGGCCTGCAAATCCAGCCCGACGAGCTCCACTGTGCGAACTTCTTTAATCCCTTCGGGCAGCAGATTGATCTTCGTGCGGATCAAGTCGGGGATTTGGAACGCCTCCTCGCGGGGGAGAATCTTCACCCGGACATCACGCGCCGCCTCCACTTCTTTGTTAATTGCCGTTTCAATTGCGATGACCAACTCCGCGCGCATGGTCTCGAACTCGAAATCCATTCTGCCTTTGAGTGGTTCCATATCCCCACCCGTGACGGAGGCCCCGTAATCGCGAAAAATCACCCCGCACAAGACATGCATGGCGGTGTGCGTTCGCATCAGTTGATATCGCCGTTCCCAATCCAACTGCCCGACGACTTCCGTGCCGGCGGCAGGTAAAGGGCTGTCCCCTTCCATCAAGTGGACTAGTTGCCCATCAATTCGTTTGATGCGCGGCATGTTGAAAACGGCATTTCCTACGGTAATCGTCCCCTGGTCGTAAGGTTGACCGCCCCCGCCAGGATAGAAGGCTGTCCGGTCGAAGATCACACCGTGGTTGGCCTCATCCACAGCGGTCACGGTAGCAGTAAAGGTTTGGAGATAGGAGTCGGTTTGGTAGAGGAGGTCGGTCATGGTTCTGTCCTTGTTCAAATAGGATGGCTCTATTTTACCGAAAAACACGCATTATTCCTCACCCAATTGACACCACTTCCCACTCCAGATACGATTAATAAGAGTTCCCACGGTTTCTAAAGAGAAAGAAGTTCCTCATGTTCCGCCATTTTCTACCCCTTCTCACCATAACGCTCCTGCTGGGCTGCCGCGCGGCCGCTCCGCCAGAGGCCACTCCTTCCGCCTTAACCACCCAATCCCCATTCACCCCCACCCCCGACAGCTTTACCAACGCCCGCGTCAACATGGTCGCCAGTCAGATCGAGGCACGCGGGGTGAGCGACCCACTCGTACTGGAGGCCATGCGCGCCGTCCCGCGCCATTTCTTTGTCCCTGACGAATATCTCGACCAGGCGTATGCCGACCACCCCCTGCCCATCGGCTACGGCCAGACCATCTCGCAGCCTTATATCGTGGCCTTGATGACGGAGGCCCTAGGCTTGGAGGCCGGAGAACGGGTCCTGGAGATCGGCACAGGGAGCGGCTACCAGGCTGCCGTGCTGGCCGAGATGGGGGTGGAAGTCTACACCATCGAGATCATCCCCGAGCTTGCCGCGCGGGCGGAGGAGGATTTGAAAGAGGCTGGATTCGGGAACGTATACGTGCTTAACGCCGACGGGTATTGGGGTTGGGAGGAATTCGCGCCCTTCGACGCTGTCATCGTCACTGCCGCGCCAGACCACCTACCCCAGCCCCTGGCGAACCAATTGAAAGAGAATGGGCGGTTGGTTATCCCCATCGGCCCCATCGGAGCGGTGCAGACCTTGTGGTTGTTCGAGAAAGTGGGCGGCGAATTGCAAGCGACGAATTTAGGCGCCGTGCAGTTTGTGCCGTTTACAAGGTCGGGAGATTGATAGGTGCAGGTTGTCGGTAATCTTTCAACCTTCCAACTGCAACCCAAACGCCAACGCATACGCCCCCGCCCCCAGGAGCAGTACGAGCGTAAACCCGTAATGGAGTGTGAGCATCGCCGCCAGCACCGAGGCGATCACCGACGCGCAGCCGTTCACCGCCCAGGCCCATGGCACGAGGTGGAGGGCTTCCCGCTCCAACCAGGCCAGTCCGAGCGGAAACGGCAAGCCCATCAACACGGCCAGCGGCGCCAGACTCAACACGGCCAACCCAACCCGCAATGCCAGCGGCCACCCAAGTGTGATTTCGACGAGCCAGGATACCCCAAACGGCGTGAGGAACGCCAGTAGTACCAGCGCGCCCAGTCCTGCACGCTGTTGCAGGCGCGGGTGGCGGGCCAATGCGCTCCCCATACTGGAGAAAGTCAGCAGCGTCACGACCACCGCCGCAAAGGCATACGTTGGGTGGCCGAGAAGCAAAATCCAGCGCTGGATCAGGGGGATTTCAACAAACAGGAAAGCAATGCCGAGACAGGTGAAGTAGAGCAGGACACGCACCCTCACCCCCTCTCCCTGGAAGGCAGAGAGGTGTGGCCTCCGAAAGAAAAGGGGAGCCACGATCAATATCCCACTCAACACAAACACAAGCGCCAGCAAGGCTAACAGCACGAAATAACCACTCCCACCAAAGGGCTGCCAGGTGCGTCCCAACGTGGCGAAAATTTCCGGCGTTTGTTCCCACGTAAAAAAGTGGAAGAAGAATGGGTGGTTGTCCGACGGCGGGCGAATATCGAAGGGATACGCTCCGTAAAACGCCTCCCGTTCAGGAGTTGTAAGCAGCGTCTGTGTGGCCAGATAGTAGTCTGGCTGCGGTAGCCTGTTGAAGCGGTTAACTTCATCCAGTTGGATGTCTGGTGCCCATACCAGGTCGAACTTCCTATCCTCAGTAAATGCCCGGACCTGCGCCAGTTCTTCTATCCCCCACCCGTCCGGCTGCACCAACACAGTCATCGTCTGAATCCCCCGGTAGGCGACAATAGACATCGCTGGATTAGCCCCGCGTCGTTCTAAGGCTTCCGCCAACGTAGCGATCAAGCGGATTTCCTCACTGGGGGGCGACTGCAGCCAGCGCGTGGTCGTCAGGATTCCCTCCGAGGGCAGACGGGCCAGCGCGCCCTCGAAAGCCTCAACCGTGAGCATGTAATTCTCCGACAGGCTAAACGCCCCACTGGTGACGGGCCGGTAACCATCTGTGAGCGGCAAGAAGATGATCATGTAATTCCCTTGAACGCGTTGCAGGAACACCCGTCCGGTTTCGAGGACGGTTTGCACGTGCGGGTGGGCGTAAACGTTTGAGTCCGGAGCCGCGCGGGCAACGGCGTCTACCTGCAGGGGGTTTCCAACAACAGCAGTCACCTCTCGCCTCCCGGTGGAAAGGGCTTGCAACACCCCCAGCCCTGCACCCGGTTCGAGGATCAGGGTTTGCGCGTCTGGACGCAGATCGAACACCAGGCTTTCGGGCAGGTAAGCGGCAGCGTGGAAACTCTCAGGGCTAATGAGTGTAATAGGCTGAAGGGAATCGCCGTCGAGCGACAGACCATACTGGGGCGGGGGTGTCCCAGGATAGGCATAGCTCAACCCCGGAAGCTGGCGCGTACCCGCGTTAGCAATCACATCCACACGGGAGATGGCGTTCCAGCGGCGAAAGATCAGAGATGAGCCGGGATAGCGCTGCGCCTGCGCCAGCCCTTTATAGGGGGAGATGGTCATCCCCAACGGGGCACGGCCACTCAAATTGAAGATGATAAGGCCAATCAGTAGGATAAGTGAAGCCCCGGCTGCGGCAGTCATCCCCCAATGGAGCCACCTTTGTCGAACAGGGAAGGCCGCCGCCAGCCCGATTAATCCACTGGCCAGCACTGCGCCTGGCACACCCGCCAGCCACAATATAAGCGGGGCCAGCAGCGCACCCACGCCGGAGCCAAGTAGATTGGCCGCGTAGACGAGGTGGCTTTTTCCTTCACTGGCCGCCAGCGCGCCGCCAATTCCCAACCCGGCAAATAAAAAGGGGAGAGTGAGTGTAAGATAATAGAGGGCGAACAAGTAAACTTGACGCGCGTCCCAGGCGATGCTGTAACTATCGAAGGGAAGCAGATTGACCACCGCGTAGATCAGGGCCACACTTAGCGCGAATCCCAGGCTGGCCCCCCTCACCCCCCGATAAAAACGACGCGGCCACACACTGAGCAACGAGCCGCTGGCCCCAAACCCCAACAGGGCCAGGCTGACCACCAGGAAAGCGAAGTGGTAAAACTGCGCCACAGCGAACAGGCGTAGCAACGCGCTTTCCAGAAGCAACGTCGCGGCGGCCAGCACGGTGATACGAATATTGCCGTTCTGAAACATACGATTACAATCCGTTTAGGACATAACCAAAAACGCCAGTCCCGCTCCCACAAATCCCGTAATCATTCCCACAAACAGACCCACCAGCCGCCGGATCAACGGTAATGACTGCCAGCCGAACAAGGCCCCTGCCCCTGGAAAAATCGGCGCAACCCACACCGCTACGGATTTAGGAACACCCAACGCCAGCGCAATCCCCACGATGGCCACCCCCAGCAACCCCAATCCAGCCAGCAAGCCTTTCTGTAATTCCATTTTCTTCCCACGTTGCAGCCATGTAATAAGGAACAACACTCCCAAAGTTCCCCCGCCCAACCAGCGAAAGACCGCGGGATCGCCTGCCCGTAACACCAAGACCGCCCCCGCGACCCCTCCCACCAACATCCCCGCAATAGCCAGCAATCCGGGCAAGAGTACCAAGATGCACCCGCGCGGCACGAGCCGGAGGCTATACTCATGGGATAAGGGATTCACAATCAACACCCCGATCAACACACCCACCCCACCGAAAAACATTCCC
>DATDOR010000519.1:0-4662 GCA_035293165.1 Anaerolineales bacterium
GATGCCGACGACGGGGCCGAGAGCGACGTTGCTGTCAATGTTGAGGGCGACGCCGCCATAGGTTTCGTTGTGGCCTCCGGCGTATTGGCGGATGCGTTCAAAGTTGTCCCAGAGGGTGTTGGGGACGCAGGCGACGTTCCAGACGTCAGCATTTGAGTTAAACTCGCTG
The DNA here is from genome assembly GCA_035293165.1 of Anaerolineales bacterium. Classification (GTDB taxonomy): domain Bacteria; phylum Chloroflexota; class Anaerolineae; order Anaerolineales; family JABWBV01; genus JABWBV01. Next base: position 170 of record DATDOR010000519.1, read on the forward strand.
TAAATCCAGTGGGCGAGCCAGACGGCATCGGGGGGGGCGGGAAGGGCAGGCCAGTCAACGGGGTAGGTGCCGCAGCCTGCGCCATAGATGCCGGAGAGTTGGCCGAGTTCGTGCAGGCGGGCGGTCCAGCCAGAGAGGAATTGCCCGGCGGCCTGGCGGCAGAACTTTTGGTTGGGGAAGGCTTCTAGGTCGTAGTAGAGGATAGTGGGGGAGCCGGGGGGGATGAGGCCGAGGGCCTGGGCGGTCTGGTAGGCGGCGTCGGCTTCGCGGCGGCCTTGTTCACGGGCGGTGCCGGGGTTGGCGCTGAAGCGGTTGTTGAAAGGGGAGCAGGGGGCTTGCGGACCAACCCAGGTGGGGATGAGGTTCCAGCCGCTTTCGACGGCGTTGCGTATCCAGTTGTTCGTAAGGCCGGTGTTCGGGCAGGCGCGGGAGATGCCGCCAATGTAGATGTTGGTGTAGAAATAGGGGCTTTGATTGCGCCAGACGTCCATCTGGTTGGTGGTGGCAATGTCGCATTTGTCGAAGCCGTGTTCGTCGGCGATGATGACGCTGATGTAAGGATTCCAGGTGAATTCGCCCGTCCAGGTGTTGTCGGATTCGTCGCTTTCGGCGAGTTGATCGTTGCAGTCGGCTTCGAGGGTGAGGGTGAATGTGCCGGGTTCGGGGACGGCGTAGGCAAAGTCTTCGATGGTTTGGAAGCTGTTGGGGGCGTAGGTTGGGGCGCTCCAGGAGTTGATCGGGATGCCATCCATGGAGAGACAGGTGGTGGTGGCTGTATTAATGGAGGTGTCGGAGGCATTGAGAATTGCCCAGTCGAAGTAGGTGACGGCGCCCAGCCCGGCGTAAAGGGAGTCGGTAGTGTGGGTCCCGGTGATGAAGGTGGGGACGACAGAGCCGCTCCAGCCGGTAGGGACTTGGGGGACGAGGTTGGGGGAGGCTCCCCCCTGGAGGGCAGCGCGGGAGGAAGGCGTGTTTGCAACAAAGATGGCGATCAGGACAACGCTTAAGGCTGCGAGCGCGATGAGGAATATAAGGGTGTGTTTTTTGGTCATTCTAATTGAATTATACTCCTTCGGCAGATGGGTGGATTTCACTGAATTCAATGGTCAGATCGGTACAGCAATTGGTAGCATCTTGGCGGATATTATCCAGCCGAGCATCACCAAAGGTTTCGGCGGATAGAATAAGGAGGAGCCAAAGTGCGAGACACTATAAGTCAACCGGTGGGTGGCGATGGAATGTAACCCACACTCTACGCGCGGACGTGGCGAGAGGGCGATTAAGCCTTAGGGTTTCAATGGTTGCCCTGCCAATATCAGACAAACCTATGATGGTAATGCCTTCACTGTCCCATGCAAAATGTTCTTTCCATTGATGTTGTCTTGGGTTGAAGAGGGCGACTGAATTCCCACTTACAGGATCAAGTCCTGATTGTTGATCAAGTTTTGCCCCATTACATCCAGGACAGGCCAGACATAAATTCTCCAGGTTGGTTTTTCCGCCACCTACCCTTGGTAAGACGTGATCTACGTGTTATCGTTGCCCAGTTATTTCCTCGGAGGCCTGACAATATTCGCAGTAACTTTTCGCGCGTTGGTTGACCTTCCTGCGTACTGATTCAGGAATTTTGTTGGCCATGTGGGTTTATTCCCCATGCTTTTCGATGTCATATCCACGATGGGCGAGGATCGCCAATGCCTGTGCCCGGCGTAAGACAGCCCTGTCATACTTTTCAATCAGCGATTCCAGTTCTTTCTTTTCTCCTGTTGTTAATTTACGCGCATCGGCATTTTCGCCCAACTGGCGTAAACGTCTTTGATCTGCAGAAGATAAAGCAGATTCAGTCGCAGCCCAAAGGGCCTCATCGCTAAACAATTGCATCGCGGCTAATTCATCCGCTAGAGATTCAGGCAAATCGAGCTGAGGAGGCAAACTGGCATTGACGGTTGATGCTAGCACATCCTCAACTGTTCTATGGGTTACAGTGGCAATTCTTTGTAACCGATAATAAAGGGATTCAGGGATTTCTACGGAAACGGTCTGGCCCATTTGATACTCCATTACTACATCGATTATACTCCATGCTCAATTACCTTCACAACCTTCCCCTCCCCATCAACCACCATCCGCGCCTGGTACAACGGCAGGTTCAGATTGATCGCATACGTCAAAAACCGCTGGTTTGCCTCCGGCATGGGCAGGGAGAAAACCCGGTGCAGGTGCTGCCAGCTTACCCGGCCCTCATTGGTTTCGGTCTGGAGTTCCCCGGTGAATTCATTGCACGCGTACAAGAGGTGGACGGATGTCTCTCCGGTTTCCTGAGCGACCATGGTCACAATCCCGCGCAGGATGAGTTTCTCCGCCTGTAAACCCGTTTCCTCGCGCAGTTCACGGACAGCCGCTTCATAAGGGGACTCGCCGGATTCTACTTTCCCGCCTGGAGCGATCCAATACCCGGACAATGGCGGTTTATCCTGCTGTAACAAGACACGCCCGGCCTGGAGCGCATAAACGTGGGTGAGGAGAGAAATAGAAGCCATAATGGTTTGACCTTGTCGAAAAAACTAATTCGTCAATTCCTCAATCGCCGCTTCCAATACGGCATCCACCTGCCCCAATGCGCTTTGATACGTAACAGGTACGAGGATGTCAGGGATGACTCCCGTACCTTCGATGAGCAACCCCCCGTCCGGGGTAGTGGAGCGTCCCGTTGGGAACTGCATGGAGTAGCCGCCTGGCAGGTCGTACTGTCCCTGTCCCACTTCGCCATACGCGCCCGCAGACGGGAAATGCCCGATGATCGTCGCCCGGCCTTCTTGTTGCATCATGTTCGCAAACCCTTCACATGCGCTTACACAGTCAGGCCCGATGAGCACAACGACTTTCCCCGTGAACTCGATGGGGGCGGGATCAATTTTCGAGGAGTACGGTGTGTCTTCAAACGTTCCCGACAGATCGTTGTAATAGGATCTTTGCCCAATCAGAACCTCATGATCGAAAAAGTACCCGGCAAAATCCGCCGCTATCACGCCGTTCCCTCCGCCGTTAATCCGCACGTCAATGATCAGGCCGGTCACCTCATTTTCATTGAGCAATTTAATTGCGCGCTCCCAAAGCTCTGCTTTCAAGTTATCGTCGTCCAGGAAAGTCGTAATACGGATGTACCCCAATCCAGAGTCATCCAGAATTTCGGCTTCGACCGGCAGGATCAGTTCGTCAAATGCAAATGAAGAAAGGGAGGCAAACCACGAATCCACCTCGAATTCAGCCGTTAACGTCACGGTTTGCACACTCTCGGCCGGGTTTCGGAAGGAAAATTCCACCTCGGTTTCTACGGGGTAACGAGGCAAATAGACGAGTTTTTCCTGCCGTTCGGCGTGGGCGGTAGAATACGGAGCAAAGTATGGAACCACATTTTCCAGCGCGTCTTGTACCGGCTGGCCTTCCCAATCCATGATCTCAGCCCCGGGTTTGATCCCGGCGCTCTCCGCCCCATAACCGGGGAACACCTCGATGACGATCACCCGCCCGTCGCTCAACTCTGCCAGCCGCATCCCAAAACTGCCGCCGTATCGGGCAACGAAATCATCCGAGTCAAAAGAAATCCCCACATGCCCATCCGGGATGGACTGGCCAAATACCTTCATCGCTGCGTAAAATTCCAGGTCACTGTTCGCGGCAGCAATCTCCGGGGCAAAGTCATCGTGCAATGCCTGCCAATCAATCCCCTTGTCCTCCGTAAAAGGGTATTCCCGCGACACTTTCTCGAACAACGCCTCGAACGCATCGGTGTAGCTCATCCCGGAATAATCGTTGACCGCCCACGCCCCCTCATTCAGCGTAATCTCTGGCCGGGCTTCCTTCCACACCCGGAACGGAGTGTCGTCCAGGCTCACCAGGTTGTACCCCGCCGGAATGGGCGCGACCGGATCATCCTCCGTGAACAGCATCTCGTCGTCCCCAAACCCGGTCGGGAAGGACTGGTTCCCATCGGGTGCCCACACCACCAATATCCCGCCGGTAATTTCTCCATCTCTTTCGGAGTCCACGACCGTCGAAACGTATCCGCCTGACCAGCCAGTGCCATCCCGCTCCTCCAAAAACGGCCCGCCCCAGGTGTTGGACCAGTACGCGACCGCAAACACCTGCACCCCCATGTCTTCCTGGCCGTTATTGTCCACGTCCACAAACGTCCCCTGGGGTACGCCGGGCAGGGCCAGGGAGTAGGTGACAGCCTCATCATCATGGACTTCCACCGGGCCGATAGTTTGCCCCTCGAGCTTGAATACAAAATCAAAATTACGCGCCACAAACCCGGCTTCGTCTTCCAACAGCACAAATGGGTCGTTGAGCGAATCCACGAAGAACGGCGAAGTGTACGGAATGTCGCCGGAGATGAATACCGGCTCGTCCGTGCCAGGAAACGGAGTTTCCTCGTTGGCTTCCCCAGGCTGGACGGGCGCGGTCGGCAGCGGTGTGGGCGTTTCCGTAGG
>DATDOR010000520.1:0-4335 GCA_035293165.1 Anaerolineales bacterium
GGGCTCCAAATTGCCGGCCTCGTCTACCGCTCGCACCCGGAACCCATACAAGGAGTCAAATTCGCCAATCACCCACAACTGCCGGGTGGAAGAGATCAGGTCGCTTTGATACAGCGTCCAACCTGCTTCGTCCACATTCCACTGGACGTCATATTCGCGGATAGGCGCAATGTTGTCCGTACTGCTCCACTCCAGCAAAATGGCCGTCGTATCCATTACCGGAGGCATAGTGACCACGGTCGTTTGCGGGGGAACCCGATCAACCGCAAGATTCCACGCAGCAGACGGGGCAACATTCCCTGCGCGATCCACCGCCCGGACGAAAATCGCCATCCCCAACTGGTCGGGAACACTGTTTGTATCCCACCCACCGGGGAGCGCCCACCCGTCCGAGCCGTCCGTATCCATACCGAGCAGCGTCCAACTCCCTGCTGCCCAATCACCGGAATGGAACCAAAACTCGACCCTTTCCATGCCGCTGCCGACATCGGTTACATTAGCCGTAATATCTACCACCGTATCCGCCTGAACAAAAAAGTTTGTGGTCAATGACCCGGCTGGGGACAGGGCTGAGATTGTAGGCGCATCCGGGTCCAGGAAAAGAGTCATCGTGTAATAATGGTCCGGGTCACCTGCACCGGGGTGGTTCCACGCGCGAAGTTTCAGGTAGTAATCGCCGTCCCAGGGCAGCGTAATACCAAGAAGCGGATCAATGAGCGTATAGAGAACTTCGTCGTCATTTTCAGCGACAACAGACGTACCATCTTCAGCGAGCAGGAACAAGTAAGGGTCAAGATTCGAGCCGGCTGATTGGGCATCTACGTTGACGCCGATCCGGTTGCCCGTGTTGCCTGTGAATGTGAAGATGTCCACATCCCCGGCCGGACAGATTGCGCCGGAGACGCTATCCCCGAAGGCGAGGGGGCCTCCCTCGTCCGGCGCGCATACAGGCAGGGCGGTGGTGTTAATGGTCAGGTCATCAATCAGCCAGCCCTTGTGAGCGTTGTCGCGCGCATCCAAAGTCTCAAAGTGAAAACGGATGCGGATGGTCTGCCCGGCGTAGGGCGACAGGTCAATGAAAGGACTCTGCACCCAAAATGCGGCGGGGTCGTCGTAGATTTGGAGGACGTTAGTAAACGCGCCGCCATTGGCTGAAATTTGCATCCAGCGCCGATCCCAATTTGAACCATTTTCTGTGTCTTGCCAGGACCAAAACCTCAGATAATAAGTGTCGGTGATCGGGATGGAAATGGGTGGCGAGGTCAGGTCACCCGAGTTGGGCACGGCAGTGTCATAGGTGCCCGAAGCAAACGGGGGCGCGCCATACCACCAGGCAAAACTACTGCCATCGTGTGCTGCGCTGGAGTCGTTGAGCAGATTCCATAAGCCACTGCCCGCCCAGTTGTTTGCGCCAGACTCGAAAGTCGCGGTATACGGGGCAGTACTCGTGGGCGGAGGAGGGACAGTGGAGACCTCGACTATGAAAGTTGCGGGTGAACTCCAACCGGTCATATTTCCGTTTTGGTTGCGGGCGCGTACTTGCCAGGAATAGCCGCCATCGTCCAGTGAACCGAGATGCCAGACCGGTGCGGGCTGCCATGGGGATGTGATCGTCCCACCCGGGCCAGTATACTGCGCCTGAAACTCAGCAGACCCTCCGCCATCATCCCAAACCAGGCTCACCGAGGCGGTGTCGGTAAAAGTCTCACCTGATGGCCAAACGGGGACAGGTGGAAACGCTGGCGAGGCGGTTTTCGGGGCGACGACGGCCAGGGAGATTTCTTGGGTACCGATCCAATTGTCAGAGAGGTTGGGGTCATTGGTGTAAAAAGTCTGTCCGCGGCCGCTAAAGATTTCGCGGTAAAGGGTCACCCGCGCGGCGCTGCCCAATTTGACCGAGGAAACGGTAACCCCCCCCGCCTGAGCAGGATTCGCTTCGCCGGACAGCGGGGCCGCGCTGAGGCCAGTTGCTACAAACGAGAGAATATTGTCTCCCGGGTCGAGGGTCAGACATTCCCCTCCATAATTGGGCGCTGTAAAAAGAGCAACCTGATTGGCAGCGGGGGTACAGGTTGGCGGTGGGTTTGTGCAAGGATGATTTTTGAGGACATGGCGCAGGCCGAGGAGCGTGGCCTGGTTGCCATCTTCATCTTTGACATTTATAGCCAGGCTGACCGGGCCGTCGGACACATTATCGGCGCACCAGTCCCAGGTGTAAAAGAAAAGGAGGTCGGTGAAGACAGGCCCCACCTGTGCCCACGCGTCGTTGTAGTTTGCCATGAAATAGGCGGATTCCACCCCACTGCCTTCGTCGAGGGCCCAGCCTTCGAGGGTGAGCGTAGAGGCGGTGATGGTATCACCTGAGTTGGGGGTGAATAGGCCGCCGGTGGGAGCGGTTAAGTCGGCGACGATCGTGTTTTGGGAAGTGTAGGTGGAACGGCCAACGCAGGGGGCAGGGGTACAGTCGGGATCGCTGGCTTCGGAGGAAGTGCGGGGACGCCCACCGTTGATGTCTACATCGTCGAAAGTGATATCGAGGGCAGTTCCCCAGAAATAATTTGGGTTGGTGTGGACGTGGAAGTGGATGTGGTGACCGGTGGAACAGCCGGTGTCGTCCGCATTGCCGATGAACTGTCCTTGAAGGACGGGGGCGCCAATCACGCGGAGGTCTTCGGGGATGCTATCGTAGGCAAGATGCAGGTAGAGTTGGTAGGTGACGGGGACGGTAGTTTCGTCTCTTAAAATGATATAGTTGGAGTGGGCACAGGAGCCGTCATCGAAGCCATTGGGGTAGGTCCATTGGACGAGGTGGACGGTACCGCCTTTCGATGCATAGAGGGGGAACATCGTGCCGTCGCCAAAGTCGAAGGCGTAGTAGCCGGTGCCTCCGTGGGCGATGGAGCGGGTGAGGAGTTTGGTGAGGCCCGCCGCCCAAGGGAGGAGGTAGCCATCGAGAGCAGCCGTGGGGGTTTCTTGCCGGACTTGATCGTAGCGAGAGAGCCAGATGGCTTTGTTTTCTTCGGGCATCAGGTCAGCAGGGACGGCTGTGAGGGCCTTGCTCCATTCGGGGTCGGATTGTAAGAGGATGTTCCACTTTCCCCCGTCGAAGTAAGCAACGACAAGCCCAGGTTCCGTTGGGACAAGCGCACCGGTGGAAGGATCGTAAAGGTCAAGCCAGACAACCGCCCATTGACCGGTCTGGTCAAATAGGATCTGGGTGATTTTTATATCGAAGATGAGGAAGGCAACAATGTCCTCTTTATGTTGCTCAATGGCTTGATAGAGAGCGGTCTCGATTTCTGCCTCGGATTGGTCTTTTGGGGGCGGAGGGGCGGAGCGGGTGGATGGAGAGAAGAGGAGCAGAGATGAAAAGGTGAGAAGCAGCGTGAGGAGGGGAAGGAGACGTTTCATGGACGCACGAATTTCACAGATCACATCGTTTAGATATTCGGGAGGATTATACTCGCTATCCAGCAAAAATCTTTGAATGGACGCTTTTTCTGCATCATTGGCCTCATCAGGTTACGGAGGCGGAAAAACACTTCTAAATTCCGGGGTCGAGATTTTATAAACCAGGTACATATAGGCAATGGTATCCACGGGGTCAAAATTTTCTCTCAACCAGGCATATTTATCCCGTTCGTCAACAACCCCTACCAGTGCATTGACGGAAACAATGGTCGTACCATCTCTGGGCTGGAGAGGTTCCACCCTGGCATTTGGGTTTTCCGCTAAATAATCTTCCAAATAAAATTCTGCCTGCCCCCAATCCAGGTTCGAGTCCGCCAGATATTTATAGGCAAATCGCCGATCCCATACGATTTCGTTGAAATAGGGGATGTAATGCGGGTGATAGGATAAGACAGAGAGCACCAGATAAATGGAGAGTACACCTCCAACAGCTTTCTGCCTCAAAGAAATCTGTTCCCAATGCTGAAGCAGGCTGCCGCATAAAATGTACAAGAGCGGAAAAACGACGATAAAGTAGCGGATGCCAATTTGTGCCCGATAAAAGAAGTTGAAGTAAACGGTGAAAAACAGGGCAGGAAGGAGGAGGAACTCTTCATTTTGCAGAAAGGGTTTCACCTTGAACTTACGTAGATAAGCAACCAGGGCAGCCAAAACCACGATCTGGATGGCAACAGGCATTTTGAGCAAAGTGGCGTAGAAGTAATAGCCTTTGAAACCTTCGTGCTCCCGCAATTCGCCAAAAAGGTACATCCGCCCGAATCCGAACCCTGTCCGCTCACGAAATCGAACCAAATCCAGACCCTCAATATAGGGGTACGGAACAGGAACGGGCAAATTGCCGACACCTGCTAGCTTAGCCTGGAC
>DATDOR010000521.1:0-5978 GCA_035293165.1 Anaerolineales bacterium
GGTTCACCAAATACTTCTAGCCAATATTTCTCCCATCCTTTAGCTAGGCCATAAAGTTTCAACCTTGGATTTATCTTCTTTGTCTTCAGCCATTTCTGTGACTGAAGAGTTTTGTTTCTTAATGCTCTGGAAACGTTGTTCGGCCAAACCTCATGAAAATCATCGACTAAATAATCATTTATTACTTTGGTAATTTCCACTCCTCTCGCTGGCAATTCACCTTTTTTACTTAAATATACTAGTGCCCAAAAAATCAAAGGCCCGTATTCGGAACGCTTAATTTTAACCCCTAAGAGATTTTTAGGTTTAAGGATTACTATATCTTGTTGAAAATCATTTATTTTCTGTTCTACAAACATGGGTATTTGACGGGCCGAAATTGAGGATGTATATTGAGTAGGAAGAGGTATATTAGCAAAAAAACGAAGTTTTTCTATGATTTTTGAAATAATGTTTTCAGTGGTAGCTACTTCAGGAATAAGATTCAATAAATTCTTGGCCGGTTGTTCATCCTGAAAAGTATCTACAATAGACATTATCGGCAATAAATTTATGTCACGAGCGAGAGTAAAGAAACCGCCGGTTCGACCGGATGACGACCATCCATTCTCAAATTATGGAGCGCACAGGCGACTTCCATAGCCGAGTCCGAAAAGCCTGCTTTGGTGTTGCGAAATACATCCTTGACAATCCGACAGCGCTTGACCCCTGCGATTGAGTTTTCAACCAAGATGCGGGCACCGGCAATCAGTTTGTTCATCCACTTGTCGGCGTCGCTCAATTCTTTGCCTTTTGGCTTTTTTTCGGCTGTAGCGTAAGCACACCGATGGGTTCGTAACCTTGAAAACCGGTGTCCTTGCCCAAAGTCGCGCCTGTCGGATAAACAATGGCATTCTCGTCCGCAATCTTTTTGTCATGCTTTTTGCCTTTTTCGGTCGGGCTCAAATAGACGACCTTGCGAGAATGACTATTGACCAACAAGATATTCTTGTCGGTATGTGTTTTCTTCTTGCCGCTGTAGCAATCTTCTTGCTCGTTGACGTCTTTGGGACGCTGGCGTCGCCTTTCGGTAGCATCAAGGAGCACATCTGGCGCAGTCTCATTCACCAATGGGCTGGCCGCTACTTTCTGCGGGTCTCGCTCCGGCGTCATGCCCAGCTGCGCTAGGCTTTCCCGTAAAACCGGCAGGAGACGGTGGATCCAATAATTGGTTTGTGGTTGGCTCAAGCCAAATTGCAATCCGTGCATGGTTTGGAGCGGATATGTTTTTTGGTAAATTAAGATGAATAACAACTTGTCTTCATCGCTCCGCAATTTTTCTTTGACGCCACCACCTTCCCGGCGTTGGCGAGGCGTCCCCTTACGGGTCAATCCTGGATTGAACAGATCGGCGTACTTCTGGCGAAATACAGGCAAGAGACGCTCAAACTCATCCACCGTCAAGCTGGTAGCCGCAAGAAATTCTTTGGGTTTTTCCTTCAATTCGTTATAGGTCAGCATGCCCTAATTTTACTATTACCGATAATGTCTAATGTGAATAAATCCTCATCATTGATTATAATTCATTGCCCGGAAGGCCTAATGATGATCCAGAATTTCTATTACTCCAAAATTCCAGTCTTTAGCTTTATCTGGGCAGTGATATGCTGTGCTGCCATTTTATATAAATTCGTAATCTTGACTCCCGGCATTGCACCGGGAGTTTTGTAAAAGGAGCAACCCATGAACGAAGAACTCTTCCAATCGGATTACGCCCTCACATTCGACGACCTGCTCGTCGTCCCTGGGTACAGCGAAGTCCTTCCCGGCGATGTGGACGTATCCGTCCAGCTCACGCCGACCATTAAGCTCAACATCCCCATCCTCTCTGCAGCCATGGACACGGTCAGCGAAGCCCGGCTTGGCATTGCCCTGGCACGTGAAGGCGGCCTTGCGATCATCCACCGCAATTTGCCCCCCGCTGACCAGGCCAACGAAGTAGACAAGGTCAAACGCTCGCAGTCCGGGATGATTATGGACCCCATCACCTTGCCCATTGACGCCACCCTTGGCGATGCCGAACGCATCATGTCTACCTATCACATCAGTGGTGTCCCTATCACTGACGAAAACGGCTTCCTCCTCGGCATCCTCACCAACCGCGATGTGCGCTTTGTCGAACCCGAAGACTACGCCCGCCCGGTCAGCAATTTCATGACTGCCGACCCCCTCATCACTGCACAGGTGGGAATTACCCTCGAACAAGCCAAACGCCTCCTCCAAAAAAACCGCATCGAAAAACTTCCCCTCGTCAATGGTGACGGCAAACTCAAAGGGCTGATCACCGTCAAGGACATCCAAAAAGAACGCGAATACCCCAACGCGGCCAAAGATGACAAGGGCCGCTTGCTCGTCGGCGCGGCGGTTGGTGTCGGCGCGGACTTGGAAGAACGGGTGGAATGTCTGGTGCAGGAAGATGTGGATGTGGTTGCGATTGATACCGCGCATGGTCATACGAAAGGGGTGATCCAGGCGATACGCCGGATCCGCGTAGGGTGGCCTGAACTCCCGATCATTGCGGGCAACGTTGTTACCCGTCAAGGGGTGCAAGACCTGGCCCAGGCAGGGGTAGACATCATTAAAGTGGGCGTGGGCGCTGGCTCGATCTGCACCACCCGTGTCGTCGCTGGTGTGGGGATGCCTCAACTCACCGCTATATATGAATGTGCAAAAGCTGCCGAAACGATCGGTATCCCCATCATTGCCGATGGCGGCATCAAATACAGCGGTGACATCGTCAAGGCGATTGCGACAGGTGCACATGCAACCATGCTTGGCAGCCTGCTCGCCGGGCTGGAAGAGTCGCCGGGGGATGTGGTCATCTACGAAGGCCGCCGGTTCAAGGAATTTCGCGGCATGGGCAGTCTGGGTGCGATGAAGGGATTTGGGAGAGACCGTTATGGAACTGGTCAATCGGTCAATGGAAGTAGAAAGACCGTGCCAGAGGGCATTGAAGGCCGTGTCCCGTACAAGGGGCGGTTGGGTGATTACGTGTACCAGTTAGTGGGCGGTCTCCGGTCAGGGATGGGGTATGCTGGGGCTTGTGATCTGCATGTGTTGCGTTCCTCTACCCGTTTGGTCCGGATCACGAATGCCGGGCTGGTAGAAAGCCACCCACATGATGTCATCATCACGAAAGAAGCGCCGAATTACCAGTTGAATCCGAATTAAGGCATGAGACCGATTAACCAACCAAACTAGCATATACCTCAAATTCTTTAACAGCCGCAAGCGCTCGGGAGATAGGGCAGTTTTTCTTCGATACGGCGACCAGTTCGTCGAATTTGGCCTGATCCACGCCGGGAACTTCCGCCTTGGTCGTGAGAATAAGTTTGTCAATCAAGGGGCCAACATCATCGCGGCCAAAGTAAACATCGGATGTGGTATGGATACGGGTGGGGGGAAAGCCTGCATTGGTCAATTGGCCGGACAAAAACATGGAGAAGCAGCCTGCATGGGCCGCACCGATCAATTCTTCGGGGTTTGTGCCGGATTCGTCTCCGAACCGGGTGCCGAAGGAGAAGGGTACGTCGAATGCACCGCTGCCGACTTTCATATTACCTTTGCCTTCTTTAAGGGTTCCTGTCCAGGTGGTTTCTGCTTTTCGAATAGCCATAGTGGTTACCTCCGGGGTTTTGAAATCCCGCGCATTTTATCACAGCTTATTTGGTTCTTTAGGAATCGGCGGGGAGGTCTCCAGATTTTGGGGTGTGAGTGGGGTGTATACCCCACTCACACCCCAAAATCTGGCAAAATCCCAAAGAGCAGCTTATTTTGTTATGACGGGAAGAAAGATGAAATGCAACACGGTTCCGCAACTTCTTTGGTCAAGCGGCGGACTTTTTCGATCTGCTGATATTGCATGTGAACCTCCAGTTTTGTATTAGTTTTGTTTTTTTGTGATCCGGGTGCGAGCTTGTACCAGGGTTTCTTCACTCCCTGCGCCCAATGTGGGGAAGGGCATGTCTTTGTAGTTAGTGCCGGGGATCAGCGGAAACGGACTATCGTCGTAAGGATAAACTGCCCCACCGGATTCCACCAAAACCAGCCAGCTTGCGGCGATATCCCAGATGCGCGGGATGGTTTCAAATCCGATGGTGGAAACTCCACGGGCTACCGCGCAAAAATTATACGCTGCCGAACCTAATATTCGGGCTTTGTATGGGATTTTGACATGATACCGTCGGAAAATACGGCTGTCACAGGTGAAAAACGCGACCTGGCGGGAGTCGGATATGGAGTTCGCGCGAATGGCTGCCCCGTTCAATTGGGAACCCCCGCCCCGGCGAGCGGTGTACAGTTCCCCAATCACTGGAAAGTAGAGCGCGGCGATATCCGGCCATCCACCCACAATCCGGGCAATGGAAACGCCCCAGTAGTGTATGCCCAAGGTGAAATTGCTTGTACCATCAAGCGGGTCAATTACCCAGGTCGTTTGACCTGTATAGATGGTGTTATTTTCTTCTGAGAGAATAGGATCGTTGGGAAAATGAGTATGAATGGTTTGGGCAATATGTCGATCCGCAGCCAGGTCGGCTTCGGTGAGGATAGTTTGGTCGGGTTTGAGTTGGGATTGTGTATTGGGAGCCCGGTAATAGCGGAGAAGAAGTTGGCCTGTTTCGCGAGCGAGATTGGCAGAAAAGGCGAGTGGATCTGTCATGCGGAGGGATGAGAAGCGGGTTATGGATAAGTGACTCTTAAGGTATAGTAAGAAGTGCAGTCAATCCCCGCCTTTGTGCATTTATTCACATCGTTGAAAATGTAAATGTAGTAAATTCCTGACTGACCAATATGTTCAATATGATAGGGGGGCAGCAAATCTACGGCGACTGGGTCAGAGACAGTCTGATAGAACAACTGAATTTGAGCTCCTGTTACACTTTCCAATGGATGGTTGATCAAATCAATGATAATCATTCCGGGATTGGTGGGTCCAATTTTGAAGTAATCTCGAAAATCAGTGTTGGGATCACCATTGTTCGCGTTGCCAAAGTAATTTTGCCCAGAGATCAGCAGGCCATTTGCCTGATCGCTGCTGTTATTTGGCTCCTGCTCGAATGGTCCTGGGAAGAATACAGATGTGGGGGTAGGTGTGGGTGTGGGAGTAGGAGGGCCGGAAAATATCGTGAATGGGAGATAAATTGTGGGTATTGAGAAAGTAGGTGTTGGCGTGGGTGTGTTGGTGTTAGTAGGGGAACTGGTTGGAGTCGATGTTCGAGTTGGCGAAGGGGTTGTCGTAGCTGTATCCGTTGGGGTAGGGGTATCCGTTGGGGTGGAGGTATCTGTTGGCGTGCTGGTTGGTGTAGGAGTATTTGTCGGAGTAGGGGTATCGGTAGCGGTATTCGTTGGGGTTGGAGTCGGGGTAGGACGAGGGGGACAATATATCTCATTGAAAGGATTTTGCTTGAGGTTATCAAAGTTTACGAAACCTAATAAAGGATTATCGAATTGGTGATAAACGTGATTCTCGACGGAGGGTAAATTGATTTCTATCCAATAGTTGTTTTGTGCATTGATATCAGATTGATTAAAATCATTATCATTATAGAAGTCCCCATCAAAACTATCCGAATTCAGGCAAAAATCATTGTTATTAATGATTAACGTATCCGCTTCGCATCCAAAGCACAGGTAAACACCTCCTCCTTTTTGGCCGGCATGATTATTCGCTAAAATATTACTTACCACAATAATCTCTTCAACAGTGGAACCCGAGTCAGCTAGAAAGATGCCCCCGCCGTTAAGTGAGGTCGAGTTGTTAACAATGGTATTTAGAAGAATATTACTTTTGCGAGCATCGATATAGATTCCACCCCCGGAATTGCTCGTTGAAATATTTTCATAGACAAAATTAAGTATTATATTGATAGGTACAGAACCATTTATATCAATATAAATTCCGGTATTCGTGTTTCGAGCAACCTCATTATTTGAGATGG
>DATDOR010000522.1:0-2577 GCA_035293165.1 Anaerolineales bacterium
AACGAGTGGGTATGCCTGGAGCGCGTAACGGTAGCTCCCATCGGGGAGAGAGTTCCCTGCGGCGTCAACGGTCTTGAAAGCCGGGATATTGTCCGGTCCAAACTCGCCCTCCCAACGGAAGCCGTTTTGGCTGACGACGACGAGCGTGAACCCGGCAATTTCGTAATCCACCACCGGGTGGAATACGATTTGACCGGCAGAAGCCTCGACAGTAGCGACAATTGTGTCTCCTCTGGGGGAGTCGGTTCCCTGCAGGGCGCGTACACCTTGAAAGATAAGGAAGCCCGACACAAGAATCAGGCCAATGGCAATTAGACGGATCATCCAGGTTTTCATCATAGCTCTCCTTGGGTCAACAAAATTTTGTGCAATAATTAATCCGTTACTGCTCAGGCTGAGGAAGAGGAATCTCCGAAAAAAAGGTACACCCCGAATAAACGAAGTTTTCCACACTTTTTTTTCGGGTCATTTCCACTCTGGGCTGAGTAGTTACAGTAATCCAATCAATTAGACATCATCGGGAATGAGGTGCGTGGCACGTTCCAACGTGCCACGCACCTGAACTATTGGGAGGTTGGTGTGATGGTTAATATTTGATCGGCGGGCAGGCCAGTCAAGTGCGTGATCGCGCCATTGGCCCATCCCACTACCAGTTCATCTACAACGATAAACGGGCCGAGGCCGAAATGGAGGATTTGCTCGCTCTGGGTGAGGTAATGAGAACAGCCCGATTGGTAGCGCGTGAGAATGGTATCCCCAACGCGCACCGATACACGGCTGCCGACCCCATCAGGTGCGAGACCCGCCTGGCCGCCCGTATCCAATCGGACACGCAACCAATGGGTGTCTGCACCTGTTAAATCGTTCCGGTAAAGTTGAATGGCATCATTGTACGCGGTGGTGAGCAGGTCTTGATCCCCGTCATTGTCGTAATCGAGGTTGAGAAGGCCAAGATTATTGGTAGGCGCATTCAACCCGACTGCCGCGGCGGACTCCAAAAATGTTCTGTCCGGCTGCTGGAGCCAGACTTTAGTCGCTTCATTCGCATAGGCTTCTAAGTCCCACCCATTTACGTTCATGATGTCCGGCCTTGTATCGTTGTTGAGGTCCAGGATGAGTGCCCCCCACCCCCAGCCGCCATCGGCAAGACCAAGCGAGCTGGCGGCTTCTGAGAATTTACCTTTCCCCTGGTTGAGGTAAAGTTTATTCCCATCGCCTCGTCCGACGTTTTCATCATCGAAAATCGCGGTCACATACCAATCGAGCATCCCGTCATTATTGAGATCAGCCACCGCCGCCCCCATGCCACTCCATACTTCGTCTACTTTATTCTTGTTCGTCACATCCGTAAATGTGCCATTGGCGTTGTTATGAAAATACCGGCTCGTCCCAAAATCGGCTGAAAGCAATATTTCAGGGAAACGGTCCCCATCCATATCAGCAAAACAAGGATTGAATCCGCGAATCCCATCATCCACAATTCCCGCCTCGGTAGTCACATCCGTAAACGTCCCGTCCCCGTTGTTACGAAACAACCGGTTGCCGAGGGCAGGTTTCCCATCCGGTTTGCGCCAGCCCGCCACAAATAAGTCCAGGTCACCATCGAGGTCGTAGTCCCCGAACGATGCGCCAAGACCATCGGGGAGTTCCGGGCTGGTGCGGTTGACCCCAGCCTCTGCCGCCATATTGGTAAAAGTCAGGTCGCCATTATTGCGATAAAGGCGATGATGGCCTGGCCCCATCTCTCCGGGAACGCCGAAACTGGTGACAAAGATGTCTACATCCCCATCGTTATCGTAATCTCCCACGGCAACGCCAGAGCCCAGCTGGGGACCCGCGACCCCGGCAGAGACGGCAACGTCCTGAAAGGTCCCATTCCCCTGGTTGATGAAAAGCCCATCAAGGTTGTTGCCCCCGCCGATAATAAACAAGTCCATCCAGCCGTCGTTGTTGAAATCCGCCGCAGCCGCCCCACTAATCATCTGCGCCCCATCCCCTTCGACGATAGGCGTATTGTGTGTGAACCCGTTGAGTGCGAAAGGCGTCTGCTCTGAAAAAACCAAGCCGCTAAAGGATGGGGCAGGTGTTGGTGAAACTTCAGGGTTTGAGGGGAGGAAAGGGGTCGGGACCAAAGGCGTGGAAACAAGCTGGATATCCGGAGGCTTTTCAACAGCCGTACATCCGCTCAGGGCAAGAAATAAACATATTATTGTCCAAAGGAATATCTGGTTTCGCTTCATTTTTTTCGGGGCAATTCTACCTGGGGCTGAGTAGTTATGATTATTTCATGGCTTCATCTTTTTGGCAACAAGCAAAAAACTGAAATGCTCTCACCAAGTAGTCAAAGGAGCGGTTGAGTGCGTACCATCAACTGTTTAAGCACGCGTCAAATTTCGATACACCAACTGCTTCGGGGTGTCGGCAGCTTTGCCGAGGCGTTTGCGGCGGTCGGCTTCGTAGTCGCTCCAGCCGCCTTCAAACCAGATGATCTGGCTGTCTCCTTCAAAGGCCAGGATGTGGGTGGCGATGCGGTCGAGGAACCAGCGGTCGTGCGAGACGACGACGGCGCACCCGGCG
>DATDOR010000523.1:0-3379 GCA_035293165.1 Anaerolineales bacterium
GAAGGTTGTTGGCAATATTTTGCGCGATTGGAATGAAAGCAGGGATGTTCCGAAACTTCTTGAAATCACGAGGGGCTGCACCGCGTGTTTGAAGGAGGGCATGTTCAAGACGCGCATATCGGTTGACGAATTCAGAAAGGATGAGGACATCCATATAGATAGAGCTCTTGGCATTCAGTGCATCTGCCAGTGCCTTCGAGTAAACCTGAGTGCGCCAAGAGCCTGGGTTTCCCTGTGGGCCGTATATATCAAGCCAGACGTTGGCGTCGAAAAGAAGATTGTCGTTGATAGTGAATCCATAGCTAGATATTTTGAAAGCGTTATTCTTCATCTTTGTCTCCCAAAACTTCTTGCTTGACGAATTCGAAATTGTCAGGATCGCTAAAATACAACTTTGCAGTATCTATCACACGTTTTAAGAGAGCCAGATCATCTGGTTCAATATTGGTTACCGAAAGTTGTTGTCTGATTTGTTCCTCAGAAAATTGGCCGTATAGCTGCCCTACCGCTGCGTTTAGAAATGCCGATGTCAGGCTTTCGACGTTTAGAAAAGATAATCGGATTTTTTGTTTGTCGCGAAGGGCAGTAGCAATTTGTTCGAAAACTTTTTGACCATCTTCAGAGGCTACACAAAGTCCTGTGCCAAGTAGTTCGGTAATTTGTAAGGTAATGGGGTCGCTCATAATTTGTTCCTATTTCAAAAAATATCTTCGGGGCTTGTTTCCGAAGAAAGCCGATAGGTGTTTATATCTGCTGTGTTGATCTCAATATTGACCACGGTGCCAGGAAAGGGAAAGGGGAAAGTTTTCATCACAACTTTTCCATCTGACATCTGCTCCCAATACCCCTGATTTGATACGATTTGAATATGACCCTGGTTCAGACGGATGAATTCCCGGAGGAGCTTCAGCCCTAGCCCCCCTGGAATTGATCCCGTTTTTGTCGTATTTCGGCCTTCCATTGCCCAATTGATAGCCTGTTCAGGTGATAGGCGCAAGGCGCGTTTCTTGATCAGGTTCTTTTGGATGCCAATTCCAAGATCAGCTATCGAAAAATCCAGACGATTCATTTTGGGAAAAAATTGCCCACAGGCAAAAATCCCTAATTTGGTTTCAGAATGTATGACGGCATTGCTAAAGATTTCAAAGATACTTTCCCAAAACTTCTTACGAAGGGGGTCAGACATTTTGGGGATAGCTTTTGATTTGAAATGACGTTCGATATATGCACCAAAATAACGATCGTCTTTCTGTTCAAAACGAGTATATTGAATCGTTGTACTCCAGGTATCCCGGAGACGAGTAAAGCCATAATTGCTTAAGAACCCATTTTTTGCAAGAATTCGAGCAACCCGACTGGGGACATTGGTGAAACGAATTGTATTCAAATTGCGGCTGGTTTTATAAAGAATCGCTCCTAGCGGGGCACACATATTCGCCTCAAGCCAGTTAGCCGCACGCATGTCAATTTCTAAACGAGTGTAAGACAACTCCGCGGCCTGTTCAGCCAGACGAATCAAACTGGCAAAACCTTGGTAGTTGCTTTCGATCCGGGAAAGGGAAAGTGTTTTGGAAGGCATAACCTGAATATCTTACTGGAAGATGGAAAGATGACAAGAGGTGAGTTTTTGGCTTTGTTGGCCTTCGACCATAAGAGTATAGCATGGGTTTATAGGATGTATAATATTCCTGTTTACCAAATTTAGAGATTCCCCCCATGCACACCAACCCCTCCCACGGCGCCTTCGAAGACCTCTTTCCCCTCCTTCCCGTCTCCATCGCGCACCGCATAGCGACAATCGCCTACCACCTGCGCGGCCTGGTCGAAGCCGTGTACCCGGACGCAACCGACGGAAACGCTGTTTCCGCAATCCCCAAACCCAAAGAAAACCACGCCGAGTACGCGATCAGTGCTGACAAACGGAACGCAACCTTCGGCTACATCTGTCCAATGGAAAAATACGTCCGCCTGGGGTTTTACTACGGCGGCGCGCTCCCTGACCCTGCCAGGCTGCTGGTGGGGGAAGGGAAACGACTCAGGCATGTCAAAATTTATTCACTCGCCGAAGCGGAACAGCCCGAAATCCGCGCGTTGACCCAGGCGGCGGTAGAGGAGCGGAAGTTGGCGTTGGGGATACGGTGATTCCTGAAAACTTCAAAACTGCGATCAGGCGAACATGTCCAATCATCTACCGGCTAAGTTAAACCGGGATCAAATCATGCGGATGCGTCAACGAGGATTTGGGAAAGAAGTTAAAGTCAGGTCGAGTCGGGACCACTACCAAGGGGAGCGCTGGCTATCGAGCCTCGATTCGCTCAACGAGAATATAGTCTTCGCACTGGCAGATCAATGCCTCGCAGAAGACTTCTTGAGCCGGATACTTGCCAACCACCTCGACTTGTTTGCCGACGTACTGTAGATCCGCGAGCAGGACATCCTGGCCTGAATCATCTGGAATCCGGAGCAATAACGTAGTGGTTTGACCTGACAAATACCCTTCATCGGCGACGAGATACAGGCCTTCCGCACAATGCTGTTTGACCTCACCAAGCTCGGCTCCAGTTTTGATCACCCCCGTAAAAGTGACCCGTTGATCGTCCTGTTTTGACTGGCAGGACACTGTCAGAAGCAATAAGGCCACAGAAGCCAGGATTGTAAAAGTCAGTTTTTTTCTCATACCGAATTATACCCGCGACTCCCTTATTCACTATAAATCGGCTCTTTGGGATTTGCCAGGGTTGTCTCCCCGCCGACTCCCAAAGACCCCAAAGTCTTCGGCAAACCTTCCAGGCTCTGGTCACACATTACCCAATCTTTGCAACACAGTATAAATCGCGTTCGACCCAAACGCTAATGCATCCACCGGAACGCGTTCATCTGCTGCATGGATGGTTCCCGCAAAATCGAACCCTTCTGGCAGCGGCATGGGTAAGAAGCCATAGGTTTGAATGCCTAGACGCGCGAAAAATCGCCCATCGGTGACGCCGCTTAACAGGAGCGGCACAGGTATGCCGTCCGGGTCGGCTTCGCGCAGCACCCCAGCCAGGGTGTCAAACAAGCCCATGTCCGGGTCGCCCGGCCCCGGATCGAAGCGGATCACCTCCAGGATCACATCATCCCCAACCATCTGGCGCAACTCGGCAAGCATGTCCTCCGGTTGGAAGCCGGGTAATAAGCGTCCATCCAATCCCACAGAGATTTCATTGGGAATTACGTTGATTTTCGTGCTGCCTTCCAACATCGTCGGGCTGACGGTGTTGTGGAACAATGGCGCGAAGGTGCGGCCGCGTTCCCCTAGAAGATTGAGCAGGGTGTCGGTGAAAGCTGGCTGGGTAAGCTGCTTGAACAGAAACCCTTGCGCGCCGCCCAGCGCACCAGC
>DATDOR010000524.1:0-2755 GCA_035293165.1 Anaerolineales bacterium
AGGGTGGGTAACTGCTCAGACTAAGGCAGAAGAATCTCCAAAAAAAAGGGGTGCGTGGGGGTGTACACCCCCACGCACCCCTTTTTTTTGGGTCATTCCTACTCTGGCTGAGTAGTTACCAGGGTGGTAAGTATAACAGGAAAGATTTTTGATTTAATCTATCCAAAGGTCGAAAATATTCAGGTGTATAATTGGCCTGTTTAGAAGGGTCAGTAAAAAAATCCCTTCTTGGAGGTCTATATTGGAACACAAATTGGATGAATTAAAAAGCAAATTGCTTGAAATTAATGATATTAACGCAGCAGCTTCATTACTTAGTTGGGATCAAACCACTTATATGCCCCCAGGGGGGGCAGCAGCCCGTGGGCGACAAATGGCAACCCTGGCACGAATTGCCCATGAAAAATTTATAAGCCCGGAGCTAGGGAGACTGCTAAGTGACTTACAGCCAGTTGTGGATAGTTTACCGAATGACTCGGATGAAGCCAGTTTGATCCGCGTCGCGCGACGAGAGTACGAGCGTATGACGCGCATCCCGGCGGAATGGATGGCAATGTTTACCCAGCATAGCACAGAAAGTTATCAGGTGTGGGTGGATGCGCGTCCGAAGAATGATTTTAAAGCGGTTGAGCCATTTCTGGAAAAAACCCTCGACTTTAGCCGGGAATTAGCAAACTATTTTCCAGGCTATGATCATATTGCTGATCCCTTGATTGATTTTTCTGATTACGGAATGAAAGCACAAACCGTCCGGGAGGTATTTGCTCAATTACGCGAACAACTTGTCCCAATGGTGAAAGCCATTACTTCTCAAGCCCCTGCGGATGACTCCTGCCTGCGCCGGAAATTTCCCAAAAAACAACAAATTGCATTGGGTGAGGCGATTATTCGACAGTATGGATATGATTTTCAACGCGGGCGGCAGGATGAAACACACCACCCCTTTATGACGAAATTTTCGCTTGGGGATGTGCGAATCACGACACGGGTTGATGAAAACGATCTGGGTTGGGGGTTGTTTAGCACCTTACACGAAGCGGGTCATGCCATGTATGAGCAGGGCATTTCGCTGCATTATGAAGGATCGCCTCTTGCAGGGGGTACCTCCGCCGGAGTCCATGAAAGCCAATCGCGTTTGTGGGAAAATATTGTTGGACGCAGCCGGACATTTTGGGAGCACTATTATCCCCAGCTTCAATCCGCTTTTCCAGGTGTTTTAGACGATGTTGATTTGGACACTTTTTACCGGGCAATCAATAAGGTGCAACGTTCATTGATTCGCACAGAAGCAGATGAAGTGACCTATAACCTGCATGTAATGATCCGGTTTGAATTGGAATTGCAGCTCCTGGAAGGGGCGCTCGCGATTAAAGATTTACCTGAAGCCTGGCACCAGGCTTATCAGGAAAACCTTGGACTTCACGCACCTGATGACAAAGATGGGGTCATGCAAGATGTTCATTGGTATGCAGGAATCATCGGCGGCGCGTTTCAAGGGTATACACTGGGGAATATTTTGAGCGGCCAGTTTTTTGCACAGGCATTGAACGCGCACCCGAAAATCCCCGAGGAAATTGGCCAGGGAAAATTTGATACCCTTCACACCTGGTTATGCGAGAATATTTACCAATATGGTAGTAAATTCACGGCGCCAGAATTAATCGAGCGTGTCACCGGTGGCCCGTTGAATATCGAGCCTTATATTCAATACTTGCGGACAAAGTACGGGGCGTTATACGAAATCTAAGAAAAAAGCCCGGCGTTCAACCGGGTTTTTATAAATGTGGGTCTACCGTAATGAATGGGATGGAAACCTAAATTTTAAAGGTGGTGGGGGGTGTACACCCCCCACCACCTTTAAAATTTGGAAAATTTCACGCTAAAAACAGAAGAGCCATAAATGTTAACGTAGTCCGATGATTTGCATTTCTCGGGGAGATTCGACTACAAATTCGTAACGAATAGTTTGTTTTGCTCCCGCGCCCAAATCCAGTCTCCATTCCAGCCGGTTGAGATCGTCTTGCTTGTTCACTTTGGGTTCACTGCTTTCTAACTTCACTTTTATGCTCTCATGCCGCGATACGGGAATTTGATCCCAGACCAAAATGGATTGAGATTCTCCCGTATGGTTTTCGAGTTTGAGTTCATACGCAAACCGGATGCGTCGTTGATCGCCCAGGAGTTTTTTGTCCGTTTCTCGTTTGACCAGCTCCCGTTCGATAAAAATGCGATCATCCACTCCAAAATATAACTCAATCTCCTGTCCTGGAGTAATCCGTTCTATTCTTGTTTTGCCGATGTAATCATCCCCTTCAAACAATTGTGCCTGTCCGGGCAAAAGCATGTACTGGCTTTCATTGATGGCCTTCACCCGGCGATAGGCCGCGCTCACCAAACGGGGAGAAGTGACGTAATCGAACCGGGGAGGGAGATTGAACAACGCGATCATGGTCTTGCGCGGAGAGTTGTCGCCGGGAATATCAATCCCATCTCCGATCTTGTAAGAAACAGATGCTCCACCTTCACTGATCTCTGCTTGAGCAATTACGGCATCTTGTAATTCCTCGACCTCTTCCACCGGCGTCGGTGCTGATAATTCCAAAGAGGCAGGCGCAGCTGCCCGCACAGCTTGTGGTGTCAGGCCGGAGGCCGTCACCGCACCTTTTGCCCTGGCAACCTGGATGGCGGGTTGCATCGGCGCGATGTACCAGGGCTGGAGTTCGGGGATTACGCCAGCCAGGGCGGGTGAGGCAGT
>DATDOR010000525.1:0-6077 GCA_035293165.1 Anaerolineales bacterium
CGGAGGGTTTTTTCGTCAAAGAGGGAGGGCATTAGAGAAAGGAAGAAGGAAGGAGCAAGGAGGAAGAAGGGAACTATATTTCCGCGCCGAGGGTACGATCCCAGTCTCCGGCTTCGAGTTTCTTCTGGAGAGAGATAATCAAACCGCCCAGGGCTGGCCAGAGATTGTTACAGAGAATGTTCATGCGCTCGGCTTCATCACCGACGATCAACCCTTCTTCCTCGCACTGGTGAATGTAACCGATCAGTTCACCCAACTCACCGCGCGCAATCTCGCATGAGTTGAGATAACTCCCCAGACGATTGCGGCAGTAGCCCTCGCTAATATTGCCATAGACGGAGATCGCCGAACCCATCATCTGTTCAATCAGGCGGTAATGACCCTTGGGGAGCTTCCGGGTGGCCGCATATACCAGACGTGACAACTCAAATGCCATCTGCCATACTTTCAAATTCCGATAACCCGGAAGTCTGAGTTCGGTCATTGGTGCTTAATCCCTTCTTCCTACTTCCTTCTTCCTTCCTCCTATACCGCTTCCGGCACACTCTTCAGCAATTCCTTTACCACATCGCCCGTCGTCACGCCTTCCGCCTGCCCTTCAAAATTCAACAACAGCCGGTGGCGCAAGGCCGCCGGGGCGACAACCTTCACATCATCAAACGCGACGTTGTACCGGCCATCTATCAGCGCGTTGACCTTTGCGCCCAGGATCATCGCCTGGCCGCCGCGGGGAGAAGAGCCGTAGCGGACGAACTTTTTGACGAGCGGGGTGGCGTGTTCGCTGTCCGGGTGGGTGGCGACGACGAGCCGGGCGACGTATTCGGAGACGTGGGAGGCGATGGGGACGGCGCGGGCCAGGTTCCGCATGGCGATGATCTGCGCGCCGGTGACGACCCGGCCGGGTTCGGGGGAGTCCGCTTCCGTGGTGCGCCCGAAGATTTCGACGAGGTCGGACGAGGAAGGGAATTTTACATCCACTTTGAAGAAGAAACGGTCAAGTTGGGCTTCAGGCAGGGGGTATGTCCCTTCCATTTCGAGCGGGTTTTGTGTGGCGAGGACGAAAAAGGGTTCAGAGAGGGTGTACGTCTGTTGCGCGACAGTGACCCGGTGTTCCTGCATCGCTTCGAGCATCGCCGATTGGGTTTTGGGGGTGGCGCGGTTGATTTCGTCAGCGAGGACGAGGTTGGCAAAGATCGGGCCGGGTTGGAAGCGGAATTCGCGTTGGCCGTTTTCGTCTACGAGGATTTCTGTTCCCACGATGTCGGCGGGCATCAGGTCGGGAGTGAACTGGATACGAGAGAATTTCAGGTCGAGGACGTCACCGAGCGTGCGAATGAGCATGGTTTTGCCGAGGCCGGGGACGCCTTCGAGCAGAACGTGTCCCCCACCGAGGATGCTGATCAGCACATGCCGGACAACGTCTTTTTGCCCGACGATGACTTTGCCGACTTCGGATTCAATCTGGGCGGCGCACTGGCGGAATTGGTCAAGGGTGAGGGGTTCGGACATGAGGTTCCTTTTTTTACGGTTCCAACGAACTAAAATAATCCCGGATCAAATTCCGGTAGCCGGGAGGGATAATCCCGCTTTCGATGGCTTCGATGGCGGCTTCTGAATAAACTGGGAGGACATCGGTGTAGGGAACGGTGCTGGGACCTTCAGCGCCGGGATCAACATTGCCCTGGCCCGTGA
The DNA here is from genome assembly GCA_035293165.1 of Anaerolineales bacterium. Lineage (GTDB taxonomy): Bacteria > Chloroflexota > Anaerolineae > Anaerolineales > JABWBV01 > JABWBV01. The sequence continues at coordinate 1,693 of DATDOR010000525.1, forward strand.
CGTTTTCGCCTGGCTGGCCGCTGCCGGGGAGGGTGATTTCTTCCCCGTTGCCTTCGATGTTGGGTGATGAACCGATAGGTTCAAAGCCGGTTACGCCGCCATCGCCAGGCGCGTTCCCCTGGCCAATAGGGTCATTTCCCGCTTCGCCACCGGGAGAGCCGCCTTGGGTACTACCCTGGCCGGCGCCACTGCCGGAGTTTTGGCCTTGCCCGCTGCTTCCATTGCCTTGACCTTGTTGACCTTGTCCTTGTCCCTGCTGACCCTGTCCGTTTTGTCCCTGTTGGCCTTGACCATTTTGGCCCTGGCCTTGTTGTCCCTGTCCCTGCTGACCTTGACCATTTTGTCCTTGTTGCCCTGCCTGCTGGCCTGCATTTTGAGGTTGACCGGCCTGGATGACTTGTTGCTGGCCTTGCGCAGCCTGCCCGGCAGCCTGTTGGGCAGCCTGGGCCTGGGCGGCTTGTTGTCCGGTTGCCTGGACAGATTGGGCAGCTTGCTGGAGGGCCTGCTGCGCACTCTGGATGTTCCCATTTTGTATATCTTCAGCCGCTTGCTGAAGTTGTTGTGCTAGTTCAGGATTGGTATCCTGCAAGGCTTCGGCAGCCTGCTGGAGTTGTTCTGCCGTTTGCGCTAACTCCTCCGGAGTCATATTTTCCAGGTCGAGGTTGGCCAGGTCATTCGCAGCCGAAATCAAATCGCCATTTGCCAGGTTTTCTGCGAATTGTTCAAGTGCACCGCCAGGTTGTTGGCTCATTTGCTCGCCCAGGTCTTGCAAATTCTGAGCCTGTTCGAGTGCCTGTTCATTGGATATTTCTTCGAGTTGTTGTTGTGTATCATTCAGAATAGAAACCGCTTGCTCAAGCGTTTCGGCTTGTTGGAGTTCCTGGATCGCCTGCTCTAACGGTTGGGTTAGAGTTTCCTTTTGTTCGTCCGTGAGGAGGGGATTGGCTTCGATTTCTTCAACGAGCTCTTCGAGTTGCTGGGCTTGTTCATCAATCGCCTGCTGGACGGCGCGGAAGTTTTGGGCGATCTGGAAAAAAGCCTCGCCACGCAACCAGACGAAATAGGTTCCAGCGATCAGGAGTAGACAAACCAGGATTTCCTTCCAGGGAAGCCGGAGAGGGAGATGAAGGCGTGGGTTGACAGTTCGTGCGGTTTGGAGGGCATCAATCAATTGTCGGGCCGGGAATTCGTTCGGGAGGGCGGCGACACCGGACGGGGCAGGGAATGATTCCCCAGCGAAAGTCAGCTCGAGCGCGGTGCTGGTCCGTTCCCGTAACCCGAATGTGTTGTCAAAATACTGTGCCGCTTTTATCCGTGGAAAAGGGCGAAACAATGCGGTGAGAACGGCAATGAGCATACCCGCCAGCGAAATCCCGGTGATGAGGAGAATAAACTCGCTTTCCAGGATGCGGCCACGGAAGACGGTGACCAATGAGAGGATCAGCGCGATGGCCAGACCTCCGGCCAGCCCATACCATAGCCAGAGCAGCGCTTGCCGGAAGCGATACCAGCGCAGCCAGCGGGTTAAATGGGTTTGAAGTTCGGTGAGCGGTGACATTTTTAGATGCTAACTTTTTGTGCGTTGGACGATACGGATCGTGATGAAGAGCAACAACATGGTTACAAGCGGATATAGGATGATGAATCCCAGCCAGGGCGAAGGGACGTAGACGGTTGCGCCGCTCTTCAGGTTTCCGGTCATGAAATAGAGGGCTTGTTCTTCAGTAATGAAAACTTCTGTGGCAATGGCCGTGACGGCAGGGCTGGTGATGCCAATCAACCAAAGGATGCTAAAAAACACAATTTGAAAGAGATCGTTCATTTGGTTGATGTTGAGCGAATTATCCAGGGAGAGGACCGCGATTAAGGTCATGCCTGGAATAATGGCGACAAAAGCCAGACTGGCAACCTGAGAAACGGCCGTGGCAACGCGTGTTTTGGTAATGAAGCTGGAGAAAAAAATGCCAAGTGCGCCAAAAGTCATGGCGGTCAGAACGAGGATGAGGATGCCAACGACGACTTCGCCTATGCTCAGGCCACCAAACATAAAGGCGATAGATTGAATGGGGATCGCTGCTAGCATGAAGAGTACAACAAAGGAAATGGCAGAGACCAGTTTGCCGAGGACAAGGGCACGAGCACTTAACATGGTAGTACGCAGTAAATCGTACGTTTGTTGCTCTTTTTCGGTGGAGATGGCTCCTGCGGTCAGGGCAGGGGAGACGATGCAGACAACAAACAGTTCGATGCCGTAGACCGTAAAAAAGATAACGCGTCCCAATTCATGAAGCAGATTGACGCTAAAGTTCCTTCCAACTGAGGTGAAGCTGAAATAAATCAAACTGACAATCACACTAAGAAGCAAAATAAACCCGGTTAAGCCTACAATACTTCGCCATCCACGCATTCTGCTCTGCATTTCTTTTATGATAATCGGATTGTTGCGGAGCCAGGCAGGGAGGGCAAAGATGCGGATTTTTCTTGGGGGTTGGACTTTACCAACGGTGGTTTCAGAAGTGGTCATTTTTCCGTTTGTTTGACAAAGAAAACACTCAGCCAGATGAGGAGAAAACTGATCCCAAAGTAAAGAATGGTATACCCGATCCAGGGGGATGGAATAGGAATCGTCCCGGGAGAGTTGGGCAAACTCAGGTTGTAATAAAGAACAGAACCTTCCAGCAAGATCAGGTCTGTTGTGATAGCCGTAGCGATAGGATTAATCATAATCATCACATAGATGACGATGATAAAAATAATTTCGGTGAATCGAGATAATCCTGTCGGAGTAGAAGACATCGCGCCAAAGAAAGCCAGTGATGCGCTGATAAACGCCGGAACACCAAAAACGAGCATTAAGGTGAATGAGTAAGCCAAAACTGTGGAGATCAGCGTGCGTTTTGTAAAGCTGGAGAAAAATACACCAACTGCGCTGAAAGTCAGTGTAGTCGAAATGAGTAGAACCACACCGAGGAGAATCTCGGACGTTGTCACCCCTCCGAAAATGGTCGCGATGCTTAGAAGAGGCAAAGAGGCAAACAACAGCAGCAGAAGAAACAGGAAAGATGAATTGAGTTTTCCCAGGACGAGCGATTGTGCAGAGAGCAGGGTGGTTCGCAGCAGGTCAAATGTTTGGCCCTCTCGCTCGGAAGAGATTGCTCCGGCGGTCAGGGCGGGGGCAACAAAACAGGCCGTAAAAAGTTCCAACATCATCGAGACACTGAAAAGCGTTTTTCCGACGGCCTGGCGAATGTCTACGGACACATTATTGATATTTGCGGCGAGAAAGCCCAAATAAATCAGACCGATGACCGCGCTCATAAAAAACAGGTATAACGTCAGGAGTAAAAACGCTCGCCCACCCCGCATTCGCCCGCGCATTTCTTTGAGAATGACCGGGTTTCCAGCTATCCAGGCACGTATATCGAACCGGTGTTTTGGTTTGGGAGGGGTTAGGATGGCTTCTGTCATGTTATGTAACCAATCCCTTTGTTACACGCATAAACACTTCTTCCAAATCTCGCCGTTCTTCGCTAAAATGGATGATTTGAATGTCTGCTTTGATGAGTTGGGTGAGTAGATCGCTCAAAGCACTTTCCTCGCCGGTAAATTCAAACTCAAATCTTGTCCGGCCATTATTTCCGTTAGGGGTCAAGTTTTCGACGGCAGAAATCCCCGAAAGGTTCCTGAGAATTTCTTCCACTTCTGTTGCCCGATTGAGAACAGTGAGTTGAACTTGCCGGTGGGGCATGACCAATTGTTGAAGTTCTTCAATCCCACCGGTTGCGACCATCTTTCCCTCCTCGATGATGCCGACACGGGTGCAGATTTCGGCAACATCGGCCAGGATATGAGTAGAGAAAAAGATCGTTTTCCCCAACCGCGCGAGTTCCAGCATCAGTTCGCGAATTTCGACACGGGCGCGAGGGTCCAGTCCAGATGCTGGTTCGTCCAGGATTAACACCTGGGGGTCGTGGATGAGTGTTCTTGCCAGGCTGAGTCGCTGTTTCATCCCGCGGGAGAGTTTGTCCACCATATCGTTTTTGCGATGAGTGAGGTCTACCAGTTCGAGCAAGTCGTCAATCAACCGTGCCCGTGCGTTCGCTTCGATTCCATAGCAAGCCCCAAAGAAATCGAGATATTCCCAGACTTGCATGTCGTTATAGACACCGAAAAAGTCGGGCATGTAACCAATGACTTTGCGCACGCCGCGCGGATTTTTCTTCACCGAATGACCGCCTACCAATACTTCCCCGCCATTTCCCTCAAGCAAGGTGCAGATGATTCGAATCGTGCTCGTTTTGCCCGCCCCGTTTGGGCCAACGAAGCCGTAAATATCTCCTTCTTCAACAGTTAAACTCAGATCTTCAACGGCGGTTCGCCTGCCG
>DATDOR010000526.1:0-2795 GCA_035293165.1 Anaerolineales bacterium
GACGAGGCCGGCAATTTGGAGCCCTACAACGGTGTAACCAATCAGACGACCACGTTTATTGAACCCTGTGATGAACCGGATGCCTGGGAAGAAGACAATACCTTCACGACTTCTCAGGTTTTTACCGGGACCCAAACGCACAACTTCTGTGATGCCGGGGATGAAGATTGGGTGCAACTGTTTCTGGAAGCCAATGCCACCTACTTTATTACAACCACGCCGCTCGATCCCAGCGCCGCTGTTGTTGTGGAACTATATGGTGAAGATGGCACCACGCTTCTGAGTCAAGTCTTCCCACAAGACCCGAACGGGTTACCTACCTCTGGCACGGATACTTTTGGTTTGCCCACGCTCTTGATCTTTCGCCCGACTACAAGCGGGACATACTTTTTGCGCCTTACTCATCCGGTCAGCAGTGTGGCCGGGAGTGCAGTACAGTACGAGTTAGCAGTGAACAGCTATCAAGTGTTTATGCCTGTGATTGTCAGGTAGCCGTGAAACTCATCATCCAAATCCCTTGCCACAACGAAGCGGAAACCCTGCCGCAAACCCTCGGTTCGCTCCCGCGTACCCTGCCTGGGGTGGACGTGATCGAGATTCTGATTATAGATAATGCCAGTACAGATGGGACAACGGACGTGGCGCGGAAATTAGGGGTCAACCACATTCTTCATGTTCCGGTCAAAGGCCTGGCCAGGACTTTCACCACCGGGTTGGAAGCATGTTTGAAGCACGGTGCAGACATCATCGTCAATACCGACGCAGATAATCAGTACCATGCCGGAGACATCGAGAAGATGATCGCCCCTATCCTGGCGGGACAGGCGGATTTGGTTGTGGGTGACCGGGGAGTGGGGACCCTTGCGGCGTTTTCCCCAGCCAAAAGGTTGCTGCAACGCCTGGGAAGTTGGGTGCTGGGGCGCGCTGCCGGGATGGAAGTGCCGGATGCCACGAGTGGGTTCCGTGCATTATCTCGCGAGGTTGCGCTCCGTACGATTGTTCTCAGTCAGTATTCGTACACCCTCGAAACGCTGATCCAGGCCGGAGCGGGACGGATGCGGGTGATGCACGTTCCCATTCGCACGAACCCACCCACACGCCCTTCTCGCCTCATGCGTGGAATTCTCGATTATCTGGCCCATTCGTCCGTGACGATTTTGCGAGTGTATACGATGTACCGGCCTTTGCGCCTGTTTACCTGGATTGGGGGAATCATGGTGTTTTTTGGGACGCTATTGGGAGCGCGGTACCTATATTTTCTGGCCATTGGGCAATCGGGAGGGCATGTTCAATCGCTAATCCTGGCAGCTATTCTCTTAATCGTTGGGTTCCAGGTCTTTCTGATTGGCCTGGTTGCGGATTTAATCGGCTTTAACCGGCAAATTTTGGAGGAATTGATGTACCGGGTGAGGCGGATGGAGCTGGAAAATAAGCGGCAAAATTACGATATTCCCTGAGATACGATGCTTCGTAAAATGCCCATATTCATTATCGCCGTGTTCTTCCTTGCTGCCTGTGAACCTGTTTCCCGGCCTGAGCAGCAGGGTACGGATCAAAAGCTTCAACTGGCGGATGGGAAAGTTGGCCAGACCCTTGTGGCTGAGTATGATGGCTTGATGGGGGTGGAAATCTTTGTCCGGGCACATGCCGCGAGTACCGTTCGTTATCATTTGCAAACCGGCCCGAGGGGAACTGTCCTGGCTGGAGGGGAAACCACCCTCCAATCAGGCACTGTCCCAGGCTTTGTGCGCCTCTCCTTTGATCCCCAACCCCATTCCAGAGAGATAAGTTACTATTTCTCTTTCGAGACAGATAACCCCGAACCAGTCGTGGTGCGCGCAGCACCTGGAGCGACTTACCTGAACGGTTCCGCTTACCAAAATGACGAACCCTTGCCAGACGCGCAGCTGGCCTTCCGGCTGGCGTACCATCCGGGTTGGATGGTTTGGGGATTGTTCAAGGAGGGAATCATCTGGCTGGGGATGCTGATTCTGTTCGGGGTTGTTTACATTCCCCCCGGCTGGGTGGGGTTGAGTCTCCTTTGGCCGGGGTGGGGAGAGCAGGAAGGGGTCGAGAAACTGATTTTGTCAGCAGGGGTGGGGCTGGTGGTATATCCTCTGTTACTTGAATGGACGGATGTTTTCGGGCTGCGTTTGGGGGCGTTGTCTGCCTGGCTTCCGCTGGCGTTGGCCTGGGGTTATTTGTTATGGAAGTATCCGATAAAAATATCACCATTCACCTTTCGGTTTCCAAAACTTGATTCGTTAACACTTTTTTTGGTAGCCGGTTTGCTTTTTGCCACACGCTTTTGGGCAATCCGTTCGCTGGATGCGCCCATGTGGGGGGATGCCTTCCAGCATACGATGATAGCGCAGCTTTTGGTGGATAATGGTGGGCTGTTCGATTCCTGGCGGCCTTATGCGGAATTGTCCACCTTCACCTATCATTTTGGTTTTCATACACATGGGGCGGTGCTTCACTGGATGACCGGGATGCCTTTGGAGGAGGCGATTTTATGGGCCGGGCAGATTTTGAACGGGTTGGCGGTTTTGGGGTTATATCCGCTGGCGAATAAGCTGGGGGGCAACCGGTGGGCAGGGATTGGGGCGGTACTGGTGGCCGGGTTTTTGTCTTCCATGCCGATGTTTTATGTAAATTGGGGGCGGTACACACAACTTACGGGCCAGGTGGTTTTGGTGGTGATTTTGTTTGTCGTACGGGATATTTTTTCGGAGAGAAGGGATGCCTGGCGCTCGTGTATTCTCATCGGGGGGTTGATGGCAGGGCTGGCGTTG
>DATDOR010000527.1:0-3690 GCA_035293165.1 Anaerolineales bacterium
AATTCCAAGATTTCAGGGGCTTCTTCCAGATTGATGGTGGAGGCGAGCAGTTCCAATATCGTCCGTCGCCCTCGAACGACATCTTCACTGTGGGTTTCGATATTCATCCCGTCCGCGCACGGGGTCACACACGCGGCAAGCTGCACCCGCCCGCCTCCGTCCACCGAACACACCCGGCAGAGTCCGTTTGCGGTCAGGTGCGGGTGGTAACAGATAACGGGGATTTCGACCCCGAGCCGGGCGGCGGCGTTGAGGATGGTTGTGCGTTAGGGGACAGTGACAGATTGGCCGTTGATGGTGAGGGTGATCATATTTTCCATAAGTTTATCCAAAAATAGAAGCGATAAGGGCGACAATACCAAATGTGAGTAAGGTAGTGATAGTCAGGCCGAGGACACCCATTCTTATGAATGTCTGTGTGTTGGTTGCTTTGGTCTGACCGATAATCATGGTCGCAGTCGACCCGGTGACGACAAGGGGCAACCCACAACAAGGTAAGATAAGCATGAAAATGCTTTGCTCGGTTTGCGAAAAGTTGCTGAACCCGAAAGCCGCACCCAGGGAGGCCGCAATCAGCCCAATAACCAAAAAAACAACGCTGAATAGGGCAATAATTAGAACACGCTGCCGGGTCAAAGAATGCGCTCCGGGTGAGTATAGATACGCATCCGATCCTGCCGCAAATAGGCAACAACCGTCATGTTCCACGATTCTGCCAGGGCAACCGAAAGGCTGGTGGGGGAGGTACGAGAGCACACGATGGGCGTCTCCAGCCGCCGGGCTTTGTTGATCATCTCGCTGCTGATACGCCCACTGGAGAGTAAGATATTACCGCGTGTTTCAATACCTTGTAATAAAGCTGCCCCAGCCAGCTTATCCAGGCAGTTGTGACGGCCCAGATCTTCAACTTGAAGCAGAATACCCTCACGGCCAGCCAAAACGCCGGTATGGATGCCCCGCGCCCGCCGGTACAACGCTGCCCCGAAGTGCAAATACCGCATCAACTCGGCCAATTCATCCGGTGTGGCAGAAACATCCGCCGTCAGGGGGTCGTGCTGGCGAGAAAAATCGTCAAATGTAACCCCGCCTCCACACCCGGCGGTGACAATTAACCGCTCTGGAGGGGAGAAATCATGTGTCAGCCAGATGTCAACGCAATGATTGTCTGAAATGTGCAACGTGGCGATATCTTCCATTCCCTGGATAATCCCCTCGTTGAACAAAAACCCGACCCCTAGCCAATCCAGGTTGTGCGGGGTACACATAAACGTTGCCAGTTCCTTCCCGTTTACAGAAATACAGGACGTGGTCTCCTCGACAATTTCATCCTCCACCTCGTGCGGCGCGCCGATGCCGACGCTGAGGTAACGAACCGGTTTTACACCGTTTGTGGTGGTTGCAGAAAGAACTAAATCAGTCGGCATGGTTGATCTCAAACGTCGTTTCTACCTGGGCGATTACCGTTCGCTCCGAGACCTGGTAATTTGCCGGATCGCCGTTGGATTCATCATCAACGCTATCATAGAACACATCGGCTCGAATGGTACACACACCATTCTGTTGGCTACCACGGAGATGCATGGTCATTTCCATCCGGGGGTCAATGGTTTCGATGATATTGACGTTGGAAATTTCCTGCCCTTCAGCGTCGAAAATTGAGATTTCCGCACTGGGACGTTTCTGAAAGGGGGAAATTTCCAGGTAGACACGTACCCGCCGCCCGTCTGGGTAGGGCTGGGCATTGAATTGGCGGATGTGGACTTCATCAGGGGGGAGGGGAATGTCGTCGGGATCGTGAAAGAATATGTCCATAAGCCAATTATACCCGCATCTGGATCAAGTCCTTTACAACGGCTGAAAATATTGCGCCAGTTGCGAATCCTTGGGCACACTCACTACCGCATAATGACGCGGCAAAAACCATCTCAGCGCCCCCATCGCCCCGTTGAACATTTCCTGGCTGGCGAAACCCTCGGGGAACACCGAAAACACCAACTCCTGTGCGGGTGTGACTCCCGGCCGGGATAACAGGAACACCCCCGGTTCGGGAAGGGCCATCATCCGCTGTAAATAGGTGCGGATCACCTTCCGGGCGCAGGATGGCAAAAACGTCTCGGACGGTTGCCCGATCAGCACCTGGTTCCCTTCAGGGAGCGTTTCCTGGCTCGGACGGGGGGCGGGTGGGTGAACCTCGAACGTGCCGCGCTGTGCATCGGGCGTTTGGAGGAGGATAAGGACCGTGGGGAGAAGGGAAGGGGTACAGGCCATGAAGAGTAACCCGAAAAAATGAGATAGATGGGGCTGTACAGCCCCATCTATCTCATTTTTTCGGAATTCCTTGTTGATGATGATCTATCTCGTTTTCGACATCAGTGCACTGGTGGTTATCGCCATCCGCAATTTCTAATCCAATGAATAAAAACATTCCCATCAATCGCCGAGAGTTTTTGAAGCTGGCTGGGCTGCTGTCCGCATATGCCATCCCTCATTTTTTTTCAAATCCCGGTGTCGCCCGCCAGAACCTGAAAGGGGAAAATGTGCTGATCGTCGGGAGTGACGGCCTTACGCCGCGGAGAAACCTCTTTCTTGAGAGTGATTTTCTTCCCAGCGTCCTGTTTGAGAACGATGAAGATATTGCCTCGGTGAGCTGGGAGCAGGCGCTTAGAAGCCGGCCGGATGGGTTCTCGTATTCGTTATACCTTTCTCAGCTATATGAGATCATGAAAGAAAAGGACTTAAAACAAATCAGCCAGAATTTTCCCCTGGGACTGCCGTCTCAGGACAATGGCAACTATTTCATCCTTGAGCAAGGAATTGATTACTTGATGAAGCAGTTGCAAACTGCGCCACAGCCCTTTTTGGGATATTACCACTTTCTTCCTCCCCACGAACCATACAACACACGTGCAGATTATTATGGCAAGTTTGCTGGAGATGAGTACCACCCGGTCCATAAACCCAAACACTTCTTCAATTCAGGGCGCACCGAAGAGGAACTGTCGGCGTTGCGGCTTCACTATGACGAGTTCATCCTCTACGTGGACTCCGAGTTCGCCAGGCTATACGATTTTATGGAGCGGCAAGGTTTACTGGAAAATACCTGGTTGGTGCTCACTTCTGACCACGGCGAAATGTTTGAGCGGGGAGTGAGCGGACACATTCACTGGCTTCTTCACCAACCTGTGATTCACATTCCCTTATTAATCTTTGCGCCAGGGCAGAGTAAGCGAACAGATGTATTTAACCTGACCAGTGCAGTAGACATTTTGCCTACAATGGCTCATCTCACTGACCACGACGTTCCATCCTGGGGTGAAGGAACGATCCTACCCCCGTTTTCTACTCCACCGGCACAGCGTGAGGTCTTTTCCCTAAAAGTCTCCGGATTCAACGAGAAAAGGCAAATCACGAAAGGGACGGCGGTGAGCGCACAAGGCAGTTACAAATTGATGTATTTTTTTGGATATAACGCGTTAGGAGAACAAGGCGAAATGCTCGAACTCTACAATCTCGATATTGATCCAGAGGAACTAAACAATCTGTATCCTGCCGAGAGGGAAGTTGCAGATCAACCCAAGAAAATATTGAAGGCAAAAATTGCGCAAAGCAATCAACCCTATAGTTAAAGGGTGCTGGCCTAGCGGTTAGTAGTAGGGGTTTCAGCCGCTTTTTATTTGTTTTCTTCGTAAC
>DATDOR010000528.1:0-17276 GCA_035293165.1 Anaerolineales bacterium
GGGTAGAGCCTTTGAAACCGGGCAGGTGTTCCGGGTGGGTGATTACGCTGCCTGGTCGGGCCGGGCGCTGACAGAAACCTCCATTCGTGTCGCGATGGCTGTTCCTCTGATCTGGCAGGGGAAGCCTATTGGAGCGCTTGCCCTTACCCGCGAAAAAATTGGGTACGCATTTACTGAGGAAAATGAACGCATGACGCAGTTATTTGCTTCTCAGGCTGCCAGCGCGATCGAAAATGTGCGTGCCTTTGAGCGCGCGCAACGAACCCTGCATGAATTGGATACTCTCACCCGTCGCCTGACCCGCGAGGGTTGGCAGACCTATCTCAATGAAAACGAGCGCGACCGGATTGGATACATATTCGAAGCCGATCATCTGGTTCCCTTGCAAGAAAATGGACAATCGGAGCATGAAGCGGAAAAAACTTTTGTCCAACCCGTTGTCTTACATGGAGAGCGAATTGGTCAATTGGTAGCTGCCGACGCGGAGATGGAAGATGAAGAACTCCAGACCATCCTCGCCGCGGTTTCACAGGGCTTGAGCGCCCACCTGGAAAACCTGCGCCTGACTGAAGAGGCCGAGCGGCGGGTGAACGAACTGGACATCATCAATGACATTGGGCAAGCTCTGGCGACTGAGGTGGACTTGCAAAAGATTTTAGAGACCGTACTTGAAAAACTCAGTCGTGCTTTTAATGCGAATATTGCCTATGCTGCCCTCTATGATCCAGCTCAGCAAATGATTCACATCCCTTACATGTTCGATCACGGGAAAGCTGTCCTGGACGAACCTTCTTTCCCATTCGGTGAGGGCGTGAACTCAACCATCATCAAAACCCGTCAAAGAATTTTCATCAATCAGGATTCGGAACGCCGTTTGCGCGAGTTAGGAGCCGTGCCAACCGTTAGCAACGATGCGATGGCAAAATCCTTCATCGGTGTTCCTCTGATCTCTGGTGAAAATGTGATTGGCGTCCTCAGTGTTCAGGATGCTGAACGGGAAGGACGTTTTACACAGGGAGATGTTGAACTGCTCACGACGATTGCTGCCAACGTCGCAGTGGCCCTTCAAAATGCCCAGTTGTTTGTCCAAACCCAAAAACGCGCCGAACGCGAAGCCATGGTGAACTTGATTGGGCAGAAAATTCAAAGCGCCACAACAGTCCAGGGTGCGCTTCAAACCGCCATTCAGGAACTGGGTCTTGCACTCAAAGCGAGGAAGACGGTCGTCGAACTGACTTCAAAATCAGGACAGGACGATGACCTACAAAAGCCGAAAAAAGTTACCGGCTCCCTCCCCAGCCTTGAAAAGGAGAACATCTAATGTTTGCATCCATTCGACGTTTTTTAGCTCCCCCTGTTTTCCCGGATGATGAAGAAAAAAACCGCGCGGCGAGTTTGCTCAATACTATCCTCCTTAGCCTTACTTTCTTAATCATCTTACTTATCTTCGGGATATGGCTTGGAGGCCAGTTCCGACTGGCAACCTATATTTTGATCGGCATTTTTCTCCTTGTCGTCCTGGGTTTGCAAATTCCCATGCGGCGCGGCTATGTAAGGCTTGCCAGTTCTATTTTGGTGATCTTGTTTGTCCTGCTCGTTACATTTACACTTGCTTCGGCAGGAACGGTCCGTGCTCCGGGAATCGTTTTTTATATCTTTGCCAGCATAATTGCCGGGTTGCTCGTAGGCAGGCGGATGGCATTTTGGTCATCCATCGTGAATGTGTTGATCGTTTTTGGTTTACTCTGGGCAGAAATCAATGGCCGGCTTCTCCCTCCAACTGAAATAAGTATTACCCAGGGAATAACCTTTGCCGCGGGTTCTATCTTTACTATCATTCTGTTAAATCTGGCGTTACAAAGTATTGATAGTTCTTTGGAGCTGGCACGCCGGAACGAGCGGGAGGTTCGCGAACTTGCTTCCACTCTGGAACAACGCGTGGCTGAACGCACCCGCGCCCTTGCCACCAGTGCGGAAGTCAGCCGTCGCCTGTCTACGATCCTGGACCCGGATCAACTCGTGCTGGAAGTGGTTGAACAGGTGCAAGCCGCCTTCCACTACTACCACGCCCACATCTACCTGCTGGATAACACAGGACAAACCCTGAAAATGGTAGGCGGAACCGGTGAAGCGGGCCGGGAAATGCTCGAACGCGGCCACTCCATTCCCCTCGAACGCGGTCTGGTGGGGCGCGCCGCTCGCACAAACACCCCCGTCCTCGTGCCGGATACGGAAAACGAACCGGGGTGGCTGCCCAACCCCCTTCTTCCGGAGACGCAAGCCGAAATTGCTGTGCCCATTGCGTTTGGTGAGACGGCGTTGGGCGTCCTTGACGTGCAGCATAACATTCTCAACGGTCTGGGACAGAGCGACGCCGACTTGCTTCAGACCATTGCCAACCAGGTCGCGGTCGCGTTACGAAACGCCCGTCAATATGAACAATCCCGTGAGCGTGAAGAAGACTTGAGTATGATGATGGAATTCTCTCCCGAAGCGGTTGGGTTTGTGAACACCCAAACTGGCCTGTTTGAGAGTGTCAACTCCACGGCTGAACACCTCTACGGACTGCCGCGCGAAGAACTGACCAAAGCAGGCCCAGCGCAGATGAGTCCCGAATACCAGCCGAATGGCCGCCCGTCTCTGGACGCCGCGATGGAAAAAATCGGCGAAGCGCTGCAAGGTGGCAGGCCAGTTTTCGAGTGGACGCACACCAACGCGAGCGGGAAATTGATCCCGTGTGAAGTACGCTTGGTTGGTTTGACCGAGACACGCAGCCATCTCGTGCGCTTCAGCGTGACGGATATCAGCGAACGAAAGCGGATCGAGCAAGAGTTGGCAAAGCGCGCCGAACGCGACCGGGTGCTCGCCCGCATCTCCACGAAAATTCGCGGCGCGGTTTCGATAGAGCAGGTGTTACAAGTGGCAACGCAAGAAGTTCGCCAGGCTACTCGAGCCGCCCGCAGCGTAGCAATCATCGAACCCAACGAAGAAACGATGACCTTACAGCCTGTATCTGGTAGAGATTTATAAGGAGACGAGAGCATGTTGGCATCTATTCAACGTTTCTTATTTTCCACCCCTCACTTTCCAGAAGATGACGAAAAAACCCGCCGCGCCAGGTTGTTGCATGTTGTTTTAACCGCGCAGGCAGGCGTATTAGCCTTCGTGATCGTTGGAACTTTGATCTCCATCTTTAGTACAGGGGCAGGTCGTACGCCCGAATTAATTGTAATGTTGGTCGCGAGTACAGTGATTATTCTCTGGCGCGCTTTGATGTGGCGCGGACAGGTCGGCATGGCCAGTACGGGAATGATTATCTTCTTCCTGGCAAGTGTCACGATGATCTTGGTTTCAGGTGGTACTATCCGGTCGGCTGGGGTGATTTATTTTCCGCTGACCATCGTGATGGCAACTATATTGATCAGCAGACGAGCAGGCCTCGCATTTTTTATTCTCACTTCACTCATCGGCATCGGATTAGTCGAAGGAGAGCTGCGTGGGTTTCTACCAACGCCAGAAAATCAAATCTCATTGGCTTCACATGCCATCGTGGTTTCAGGGATGGGACTGGCGACGGTCCTGTTGTATCTTGCTTCGCGGGGTACCGAGAATGCTTTGGAACTCGCCCGGAAAAACGAACAGGAAGTGCGTTCCCTGGCTTCTACCCTGGAACAGCGCGTCATAGAGCGTACCAAAGCGTTAGCATCCAGCGCCGAAGTCAGCCGGCGGCTCTCTACCATCCTCGATCCCGATCAATTGATGCTGGAAGTGGTCGAGCAAATCAAAGCGGCTTACAAGTATTATCATGGGCAAATCTACTTACTCGATGAAGGCAAGCAAAACCTGATCCTGGCAGGAGCTACCGGAGAGACGGGGCGAATCCTGATGGAGCAGGGACACAGTGTCCCCATTGAGCAAGGTCTCGTTGGACGGGTTGCCCGGACGAAAACCGCCGTGGTTGTTCCAGACACCGCTAAAGCACCCGATTGGCTGCCTAACCTGCTTCTCCCTGAAACAAAAGCCGAAGTCGCCGTGCCAATCATTCTCAGTGGTCAGGTACTTGGTGTCCTGGACATGCAAGACGATGTCGTCGGAGATGTCTTTGATGAAGATGCGGAACTGCTCCAGGCGATTGCCAACCAGGTCGCGATTGCCTTGCAGAATACTCGCCAATACGAAGAAATCCAATTACTCTTCCAGGCCAGCCAGGCGGTATCTACCGCCACCAACTACCAGGAGATGCTGGAGGCCTTTATGGCCTACGCCGCCCCCCAAGCGGACCAGGGCGGCTTGCTCGTATTCAACTCCAATGAAGAGGGAGACTTGCTGGCCGTTGACTACGCTGCCGCGTGGTCTCGTCATGCTGACCAGTCGCAACCTGTACAAATTGGCACACGCTTTGCACCGGAGCAAATTCCCTTCATTTCATTTTTCGATAACAATCAGCCATTAATTGTCGCAGATGTTCACGCAACGACACCTGGCCCCCAAACCACCTCTCCAGAAATTGCCGCGGTTCTTACCCAGTTTGGAGTGCAATCCGTAGCCGGGTTCCCATTAATGCTAGGCGGCAAATTGCTCGGAGCCATGTTGTTTGGATACGCCCATCCCCATACCTTTACGGAACGCGAACTCCAACCCGTACAGGCTATCGCCAGCCAGGTCGCGGTTTTGTTACGAAACCAACAATTGTTAGCAGAAACCCAGACCGCCCTGGCCCAATTAGACATAATCAATCGCCGCCTGACCGGGGAAGGCTGGGGCGAGTTCACAAAACTATATGGAGGGTTCACGGTCGAAGATGTGGTGCCGGGTATATCCCAAACGCTCCTCGAAGAAGCAATCCAAGATTCTAAGAATGGACATATGGATAGCATCAAGGAAATTGCCGTCCCCATCGCTGTTCATGGTGAAGAAATTGGTCTGTTTAGCTTACAACACTTGGATGAGGTATCTTATTTTACGGATGAAGACCTGGAACTCCTCCAGGCTGTGGCAGATGATGTGGCTGTTGGCCTTGAGAATATTCGTTTGCTGGAAGAGACCCAACAAAACGCCATTGCCCTGGAAGAGTCCCGCAATCTGTTGGATGCCGTCATTGAAAACCTTCCCTTACTTCTCTTTGTGAAAGAAGCCAAAGAACTGCGTTATGTGCGTTGGAACAAAGCGGGGGAAACCATGCTGGGTATCTCCGCAGTTGAGGTTTTGGGGAAGAACGCATATGACTCATTTACGAAGGAAGAAGCCGATCGCTTCACGGCCCAAGACTGGAAAATCTTAAGCGGAGAGAAATTCCTGAATATTGTTGAAGAAACGGTGGAGACCCCGCGCGGTACACGAATCTTGCATACCCGAAAATTCCCTGTGTATGGGCCAGATGGGCAATCGAATTACCTGATTGGGTTGTCAGAAGATATTACTGAGCGCAAACAAGCCGAGCAAGCGCTTAGAGACCTGGAAGCTCTTTACCGGCGTGCGATTGCCTCTGCCGACGCGGTACCCTATTCCCGCAGATACGAGGATGAAACTTATACCTTCGTGGGTGTAGGGATTGAACAACTGACTGGTTATACCCCTGAAGAGTTCACGGCTGCTTTGTTTGATAACATGATTTTAGAAACCATTGTTCACTCAAGTGAAGCAAGTTCTCATGATGAAGCTGTTCGCCTGACTCGCTCGGGAATCATTAGCCATTGGAAGGCTGACTATCGCATCTTTGCGAAAAACGGTGAAGAACACTGGCTGGCGGATACTTCTGTAGAGGTTCTTGACTCAGAAGGGCGATCTACAGGTTCGGTAGGCATCCTGACAGACATCACAGAGCAAAAACGAAACGAGGCCGCACTCAACCGCCAGTTGCTCGAAATGGAAAGTTTGAATGAGTTAGGCCAAATCCTGACAAGCCAAGCTGACCTCAATGAAATGCTTATCCAGGCCGGGCGAAAGATATGTGAAACCTTCAATGTGGATACAGGGTCCATTGCGCTCTATGATTCTCGTTCTGAACTGTTCAACTCTCCTTTCTACTTAAATGCTGGTAAACGGCTAGACTTTGATCCCAAACCTTTAAGAGTTGGCCTGGCATCTCATATTATTCGCGGCCGGCAGCCTTTGTTTATCCCTGCAATGACGGAAGAAATATCTAAAAAACTGGGAGCCATTGTAGATGGCGTCCCTGCCGCTTCCTGGCTTGGGGCACCCATCATGAGTGGTGACGAAGTGATTGGCGTAGTGAGCGTTCAGCACAACGAAGAACCAAATTGGTTCAAAGACAGTGATGTCCGCTATTTGACCACCATCGCGGCGAACCTCAGTACGGCTATTCTTAATATTCGTTTGTTCGAACAGACCCAGACTACGCTGACAGAGTTGGAACAACTGACCCGCCGTCTGACTCGCGAAGGCTGGGATGGGTACCTGAATACACTAGCGGCAGAAATTGGGTATGTCTACGATCTAAACAAGATAACCCCTGTTGAAGAGGTCCATAAATATAGTGGGGACGGTGCTTTGGAAAAACCATTATTTGTTCAGGGCGAAGAAATTGGACGGTTATTCGTTGCAGAGACAGAAAATGCCGGTGATGAAGCAGATGAAATCCTGGAAGCTGTATCGAAGCAGTTAAGTGCGCACATTGAGAATTTACGCTTGCTTGAGGAGACTGATCGTGGGCGTACACAACTCAATAAACGGGCAACAGAGTTAGCGATTGTAGCAGAAGTAGGTACAACTACTGCAACTATCCTAAACCCTGATGAATTGTTACAAAAAGTAGTCGAGCTTACAAAAGAGAGTTTTGATCTTTACCATGCCCATATTTATCTGACCAATCAAGAGAAAGATGTGTTGACCTTGACTGCTGGTGCAGGTGAGGTGGGAAGGCAAATGTTAGCTGAAGGTTGGAACATCCCTATAAATCATGAACTGTCCATCGTAGCTGGTGCATTTCGCAACCAGCAGTCTATCACTGCGAACGATATAAATCATGATAAAGGCTCAATATACTTGTCACATCGTCTTTTACCCAATACGCGATCTGAACTGGCGTTGCCACTCGTTGTCGGCGAAAATATTTTAGGGGTATTCGATGTTCAATCGGATGTTGCCGATACCTTCACAGAAGATTACGTGAACATCTACACTACCCTTGCCTCTCAGGTCGCTGTTGCTTTGCAAAACGCTCGATTGTATACCGAACAAGCAGCAACAGTCCAACGCCTGCGAGAATTGGATCATCTCAAGTCTTCCTTCCTTGCGAACATGAGCCATGAACTTCGTACGCCGCTCAATTCCATCATCGGTTTCACAGAGATCATTATGGAAGGAATTGATGGGCCATTGACAGAGTATATGGAAGGTGACTTAAAGATCATCCAGAAAAATGGCAGGCATTTGCTGAGTCTCATCAACGACGTGCTGGATATGGCGAAGATCGAGGCCGGGCGGATGAATCTGACCTATGAACGTTTCCTGCTTAGAGAATTGCTGGAAGACGTCGTAGATATAACAAGCTCGCTGGCCCATGACAAAAATCTTTACTTGAAGATCGAAGGGGATAGCGCGGTTGAAACTGAATTGGTAGCCGATCGAATTCGGTTGCGTCAGGTTCTCATCAACCTGGTAGGTAACGCAGTCAAGTTCACAGAAACAGGAGGGGTCACCTTACGATCTGAGAAAAAAGATGGTAAGCTTTGGCTAAAGGTCATTGACACGGGTATGGGTATCCCGCCAGATAAAGTGGAAACGGTTTTCGACCATTTTAGTCAGGTAGATACCTCAACGACCCGTAAAGTAGGCGGCACAGGATTAGGTTTGCCTATCAGCCGACGTTTAGTGGAGCTGCATCAGGGTCAATTATATGCTGAAAGTAGTGGCAAGGAAGGCGAAGGTTCAACCTTCATCATGGTCTTGCCCCTCGAACAACCCAAATCTTCATAGGCTTAAAAAATTCTGAATGGCTCTACCAAAACTTCTTCACTGCATCGCTTGTGAAAACAAGCAGCCGTTTACCACCCTGAGCAACCTCACCTGCCAATCTTGTGGCTCCGATTGGGTAGATGCACTTTACGATTATTCTACCTTTAAGCGCGACTTGTTATCCGGCCTGACAAACCGGCCAGCGAATTTATGGCGTTATCACGATGTATTACCCATTTCGGATGCAAGTGCAAGTGAAACATTTAGCAACAAATTGATCAGCGCGGGTGGAACCCCCTTACTTCATTCCGTTAAGTACGCAAAAACACTGAACCTCGACCAACTGTATATCAAAGATGAACGATACGGGCCGACAAGTTCATTTAAAGACCGCCAGGCCGCCGTAGCAGTGGCAACCATGTTGGATAACGACATCGGGGAATGTGTCATCGCTTCAACAGGAAATGCTGCCGTCGCTTATGCCGCTGCCTGCGCCCGCGCGGGAATCAAGCTTTGGGTCTTTATGACCAGCCTGGTTCCCCAGGAAAAGTTACGCGAAGCGGCTCTCTTTGGAGCAGAGGTGATCCGGGTCAGCGGCAATTATGACCAGACCAAACAAATCGCCTCTGATTTTGCTCAACGCCGGGGTTTGCAGTTAGACCGGGGAGCACGCAGCCTCCCCGCACGGGAAGCATTCAAAACGATTGCCTACGAAATTATCGAAAATCTAGGTTGGCGGGTCCCCGACTGGTATATCCAGGCAGTCAGTGGCGGGCTGGGGCCTTTAGGGGTTTATCGAGGGTTTCAAGAGCTGTACGAGATGGGTTTTATCGATCGTATCCCTAAGTTGGGCATCATCCAGGCTGAAGGCTGTTCTCCAATGGTGAAAGCATTCAAAACCGGTCAAAGCGTCGCAACGCCAGAGATTCCAAAAACCCATATTGCGATTCTGTCCACAGGGGATCCAGGCCAGGCTTACACCATGCTTTGGAATATCACCCAACGCCACGGGGGGTATATGGAGAGTGTTACAGACGCGGAAGCCTTCCAATCCATGCACAACCTGGCTAAAACCGAAGGCATGGCCGTAGAACCGGCAGCCGCGGTGGCTTTTGCAGGGTTGGAAAAACTCGTTCGCAACGGCATCATATCCCAAGAAGAGATGGTTGTCGTGAATTGTACCGGCCATACCTTCCCAGTTGAAAAACACGTGCTAGGTGACCAATGGCGTGTAGATATTCACCTGAGCGATGATCAGTCTCCGGCTCCACAAGAAGGGTTGCTCGCTGCGCTTGATAGCCTGGATGAAAAAGCAACAACGGTCCTCATCATTGATGACAATCCGAACGACGCCCTGCTCATCCGCCGTTTGCTCGAAGCCCGAAAAAAATACCGGGTATTTCATGCGATGGACGGGGTTGAAGGGCTGAAAGTTGCCCGCCAACGATTACCTGATTTGATCGTTTCTGATCTGACCATGCCCAATATGGACGGTTTTCATGTGCTGGAAGAACTGAAGGCAGATGAACGAACTCGTCATATTCCAGTCATTGTCGTCAGTGCAAAAGATATCACGGCAGAGGAACGCGACCGTCTCAACAGGCAGGTGGAAGCGCTTTATCAAAAAGGTTCGCTCTCGGTACGTGAGTTTGTCGATCAAGTAGTAGGCGTTATCGAACAAAAAACCTCTTTAGAGGATAATTAAGCTCGTAAGAGGTATTCGAAAATTAAGGAGTAACCGTTCAGTTCCCCCACTTGAAGGGGGTAAGAACCCAAAAAAATGGTGTCCGCAGGGGGTGTACACCCCCTGCGGACACCATTTTTTTGGATAATCCCCTCACCAAGTGAACGGTTACATTAAGGAGAAGACGTATGCCCAATACGGTACTTTACATTGAAGATAATCCGGATAATTTGCAGCTTGTCGAACGTGCGCTCAAGGCCAGAGGGTATGAAGTGGTCAAGGCGCCTACAGGCCTTCAAGGGATTGAAAAAGCGGAGGAATCGAATCCTGATCTGATTCTCCTGGACATTAACCTGCCAGACATTGATGGGTACGAGGTCGCGCGCCGTTTGCGTGGCAGTAGTAATCCCCATTTGTTAAACGTCCCCATCATCGCCGTAACGGCCAATGCGCTCAAAGGGGATGCGGAAAAAGCATTGGAGGCCGGGTGTGATTTTTATATGTCCAAACCCATTAATGTTCGGGAGCTATGGATGCGCGTCGAAACGTATCTGCCAAAATAGGATAATAAGGCAGGGCCTACATGTCATTTTTCAAACATCTTCAGTGTTCGGATTGTTCCACCGTCTATGATCCAGATCAAGTCCAAACGTTTTGCCCCATTTGTCAGGCCCCTCTCCTGGCAATATATGATTTAGAAAGCGCCCGCGCCCGCGTAGACCGGGACGAAATCCGCAGACGCCCGCCAGGGATGTGGCGTTGGAGCGAGTTACTTCCGGTTAAGGATCCGGCAAATATTGTCAGTCTTGGAGAGGGAGATGCACCCTTGTTGAAAGTACCGCGTTTGGGGACTTCCCTGGGATTAACCAATTTGTATGTCAAAGATGAGGGGATGAATCCAACTGGTTCGTTCAAAGCACGTGGGTTAGCTGCTGCAATTTCTAAAGCCAAAGAATTAAAAATAGAAAAAGTCATCATCCCAACGGCAGGAAACGCTGGCGGAGCAATGGCTGCATACGCTGCCCGGGCCGGTTTGCGCGCCCATATTTTCATGCCGAAAGATACGCCTATTGCAAACGTCGAAGAAAGCCGAATTGCTGGCGCTACGGTTACGTTGATAGATGGTTTGATCAGCGAAGCAGCCGGAATGGCAGGTGTTAAAGCGCGTGATGAAGGTTGGTTTGACGTTTCCACCTTTAAAGAACCCTATCGCACAGAAGGGAAAAAGGTGATGGGTTACGAGCTGGCAGATTTCTTCAACTGGGATTTGCCGGATGTGATCATTTACCCGACAGGCGGGGGAACTGGCCTGGTAGGGATGTGGAAAGCTTTTCAAGAATTAGAAACGTTGGGGTGGTTGAACAATTCTGCACGCCCTAGAATGGTTGCTGTCCAGGCAGATGGATGCGCTCCAGTCATTAAAGCCTTTCGTGAAGGGGCTGAATTTTGTGATTTCTGGCTGGGCGCCAAAACAATCGCATCAGGTCTGCGGGTACCCAAAAGTTTTGCTGACCGGTTGATCTTAGAAGACCTTCGTAGCAGCCATGGGACGGCGGTGGAAGTCAGTGACGAAGCCATCCTCAAGGCCCAGGCCAAACTGGCCGCTGCTGAAGGAATCTTCGCCGCTCCCGAGGGTGCTGCCACGCTGGCCGCGCTAGAAGTTCTCGTGGATCAAGGCTGGGTAAAGTCAGACGAAAAGATTGTCCTGTTCAATACGGGTACCGGGTTGAAATACATTAAGGTCTGATTAATGACCATGCATTAATCCTCTTCCGCAGAACGGATGAGCAGCAGAGGGCGGTCGGTGCGATTCAGGACACCTGCAGCAACACTGCCATAAAAAACACGTTGCAATCCGGTGCGTCCATGGCTTGCCATCGCGATGAGGTCTACATTCGCTTGTTGGGAAACGCGGATAATGGTCGAAACGATCGATCCATACTCGACCCGGGCCTGGCAATGAAACCCTTTGGCATGGAAATTCGCTTGCAATTCATTTACATATTCTTCTGTCGTTCTAAGTTCTTTTTTATAAGCCTCGAAAGCAGCAGCCTGTTGGTTAACTTCCAAACCGGAAAAACTCATTTGCGGCTCGAGGACTTGCATAATGATGATCATGGATCCCATACACCGGGCTAATTCTTCCACATGCGGCAGGATTTTTTCAGCACGTTTTGAGCCATCGAGAGGAACCAAAATAAATTTGTACATCTTGAGCCTCCTTTGGTTTCAGATTAATGCAAGACAGGTGTCCATTCAACGGACACCTGTCATTAATCTGTAGGGGCAATTGTCCCTTCTGGCTTTAATCACGTTCCCAGGAAACCCGGATGCGTTTTTCACCGTCCGCGTATTGGAATGACATTTCGCCCTGGTAGGCGCGGGAAAGAGCTTCACCAATTCGGCGCGCAATATGGATACCTGTTGTCGTTACCTGGGTTTTGTGCGAATTTATGGAGATGTTCATAACCCGTTCAAGCGGATGGGCTTGTTTCTCTACTTTCTCGATATTGTGAATCAGGTTGAGAATCTCATCTTCATGCCCATCAAAAAAGGCTCCTTTGATATCCACGTAACCCGCAGGGAAATTGCTGGCTACACGGCGACAGGCAGGACAGATAGTCTGTTCGGAGTTGTCATCGGCCTTTTCCCACGTCCAGCGCCCCTTTATATATACCGCGCCACACTTCGTACAGGTGGTGGACTCGCGCCAATCGCCTTTCGTCGGGAAGGCGTCGTGTCTTTTTTCCTTGATGAGTTTGTCTTTTCGGTTGATCGGGAAGTTTTGCATGTGAGACTCTCCTTATCAAATCATGAGGCGATAATTACCCGCTGGCGGCGCGCCCCCCACTGGCCGGGTTGCGGGTCGAAATGTCCGGGCAGGAGCACGCCGCACGCGCGGCATTTTCCTGCCTGATCGAGATTCCAACGTCCCAATTGGTACCAGTCTCGTTCGATGATGAGTTCCTTACAGGATCCACAGAAAGTGGACTGCCCATTCACATCATGGACATTGCCTGTATAGACATAGTGCAGACCGGCGGAAAGCGCTTGTTGGCGGGCACGGCGCAGCGTCGCGGGCGGCGTGTGAGGCACATCCATCAGCTTGAAGTCGGGATGGAAGGCTGTGAAGTGTAAGGGGACCTCCGGCCCCAGGTTTTCCGCGAACCAGCCACATAACTGAGCCACCTCGTCCGTTGAGTCATTGTGGCCGGGAATGAGCAACGTCGTCACTTCAAACCAGACATCGGTCTCGTGTTTCAGCCAGACGAGCGTGTCTAAAACCGGGGCCAGGTTCGCAAAACACAGCTTATGATAAAAGTTTTGGGTAAAAGCCTTCAAATCCACATTTGCCGCATCCATGTGGGCGTAAAAATCCTTGCGTGCTTCGGGCGTGATATACCCCGCTGTGACCGCGACGGCGTTCAGTCCCCGCTCGTGGGCGGCAATTGCACAGTCAATCGCATATTCGGCGAAGATGACCGGATCATTGTAGGTAAACGCGATACTCCGGCAGCCTGAACGCACGGCTGCTTCCGCCACCCGTTCGGGAGCAGCCCAATCGGTCAGCCGGTCAATCTCGCGCGCTTTGGAAATATCCCAGTTCTGGCAAAACCGGCAGCCCAGATTGCAACCCGCCGTGCCAAAGGACAGCACACTCGTACCGGGGTAAAAATGATTGAGTGGTTTTTTCTCAATGGGGTCAATGCAAAAACCGGACGCGCGCCCGTAACTGGTCAGTACCATCCCTCCATCACGAGCCTGGCGCACAAAACAAAAACCTCGTTGTCCGTCCCGCACTTTACACTCGCGCGGGCATAAATCGCATTGTACGCGACCATCATCCAACAAGTGCCACCAATCCCCCCGCACGATGCCAGGTTCGAGCATTGAACGAGTTGGTCTCATTTCTCCTAAGTGTGTGAAGTGTTGACTTCTAAAACAACCGCCGCACCATACCCAACGACCCGATCAAAATCTCCATTCACATCACCCGAGGTTGCATGGTGCAATACGCGGGCCTGGTTTGCGCCCAACCGGCAGGCTGCCCATAAAACAGCCGCAATCGCTCCACGCCCACAGGCAAACCCAAGCCCTTCGTCGTCTGCCTTAATTATACCCTCTGGGTCAAGCGCTTCGATCCGCGATAAAATCTCACCGTCCAACTTCTTCGCAACCGGTTGGGGATAGAAATGGGAAAGATCAGAACTGGCAACCAACAACACATTTTTCCCAGTGAGGACCTCCGCGAGCGCATCCCCTACGGCACGAGCAGTTTCCCATCTCTGATCACGCAGCATGATCGGTAATAAATGGAATTCGCCGAGGAGATGCTGCAAGAAGGGCAGTTCAATCTCCAACGAGTGTTCTGGGTCTTTGGCCAGGGGGAACAGACCGCTGCCCAGGTGGGGGCGGAGTGCCTGATCGACGCGTGCGATACTTTTCCGATCCACTTCTACCGGCCCAAGCGGGGTGGCGTAGGCATCATACGCGCTGGTAAGCACTGCCGCGGGGTGAGGGGAGTGCAAGGGGGAAACCACCGCCACGAGGTCTGGGTGCAGTCCGCGCAGACAGGCGAACGCGTGCGCGGCGACAGGCCCGGAGTAATAATATCCGGCATGTGGGACGATGATTGCGTGGAGTTTTCCTTCGCGGATGGGTTCACCCACCCCGGCCAGGTACCGGGATATTTCCGCACGCAACGGGGCAGGCTGTCCGGGATACCACGTTCCCGCAATGGGCGAGGGACGGATGTTCGGATAGGTCATTTACAAACCGATTTGATAAGCCATGTGATAGATCAGATCGCTGTCGGAGACCACGCCTAGTGGAAGGAGTTTATCCTCTTCAGGGCGGGCCACGACGACCCGGTGAATTTGGTGTTGGGTCAGCAGCCGGGCTACGTCCGTGAGCGTGGCTTCGGGTGTAACCGTGATCACTTCCCGATTCATATAATCGGCGGTGGGGCGGTCAACCCAGTCTTCACCTTCGAGGCGCGCACGTAGCAGATCAGTACGAGTGAGGATGCCCGCGAGGTGGCCGTTATCATCGTTGATGACCAGGCAACTAATGTCTTCTGCAGCCATCTTACGGCAGGCTTCGTGTAGGGGAGTTTCTAAACTACACGCATAAACTTCAAATCGTTTGGCTTCAAGGACGGTGGGGAAGTTGGTCATGGTGCTCCTGGCGGGTAGCTCGGGGTGGAACGAGACAGGCGGTCGTCTTCCATTTCCTGGCGTTCACCACATTGACATGGCCGGCCTGCCAGACAATCCTGGCAGCAGTATTGTTTGTTTCCTTTGACGACAGGGCCCCAAAATATCTCGACGCCACAGCCATCACAGAAAATCGTTTGTTCGATGTTCGACATGGTGCCCTCCTTTGGGGTTTCTTAGAAGCTTTCTGAAGTAACTACTCGGCCCAGAGGCCGAAAAAAAGGTGTGCGTGGGGGTGTACACCCCCACGCACACCTTTTTTTCGGCGGTTCCTCTGCTTTATCCTGAGCAGTTACTTTCTGATAATATTTTCTTCGCCAGGCCCTGAAGGGTTGAAACCCTTCGGGGCTTCAAGAGCCTTTAAGTCTTGGGTCTGCCAGGCCAGAGCATGGGGGTTTGGGCTTTGTAGTCCAGGTAAGTTTTTCCAAAGCGGATTTCAAGTTCACGCTCCTCGTACACTCGCAAAAAAATCAGGATTGCCGGGCTGACGACCATAAGCAGCCACAAGATAAACAGGCTGGACTGCAGCCAGAGGCCCAGGCCAACCAGGAAGGCAAAGCCACTCAAGATCATTGGGTTACGCGTCCAGGCATACATCCAATCGGTGGCGACAACACGGGTGAGCGCAATGGCAAAGGGCGCCCCCAACCCTTTAAGTGCAAGGTTGAAGATGACCAGGATCAGCATAACTCCACTCACCAACATTATACCCAAACCCAACCACTCCGGCAAAGGGAGCAGCCAGGCGTGCCGATTTTGGGCATAGCGGGAGGCTTCGATGATTGCGGCGCCGAGCGGAGTCACGATCAAGTAATGGACAAATGTGGTGACCCATACGGCCCGCCAGGGGGAGGGCTGCCGGTCCAACAACCAGCGACCGAAAAAGACGAGAGGAATGGGGATCAGCGAGCCACCCAGGGCCAAAGTCAGGCTAAAGGACGGGGAAAATGGCCGCCCTACCAGCCAGAGCCAGACTCCCCAGGCGATCAGGATTCCGAGGATGTTGATGATGGTCAATAACATGGACACACCTCCAGAACAACCTCCCTCCCTCTTTAGTAAATAACACATCCCGGCAGGAGGCAATTTTCGTTTGCCCCGTTTAAATGGGGACAGATGTCCTGTTTGGGAGAACCCGGGGTAAAAAAACTCCAGCTTGATGCTGGAGTTTGTGTGTCGGGGCGGAGGGATTTGAACCCACGACCTCTTCGACCCGAACGAAGCGCGCTACCGGACTGCGCTACGCCCCGACGATGTTCGGTGACAAGCATTATATCTTAGGGGATAGGCTTTTGACAAGCAGGTCTTAACATGTCCTCTTCTAGCCACCCGCGCGGGGACGCTCGCCGCCGGCTGTCTGTTTTGTATGACAAGTCAGGTAAATGTGCAAGAATTGCCAATTCGCTCAGAATAACCACTATCTTTTTCCCTTCTACGGGATAGTATAAGTAGAGAATTCTCCTTAATGAGTTTTGAAGTTCCATTTCGGTAATGATTAGGGTGCTTTCCTGAAGATTTGCTCTCTAACTACCGATTTCGGTTGTCAAAACTCATCAGTTCCGTGCATGGAAGAACGAAACATCATTTCCCGCATCAAACGAGGCGACCTGACCGGGCTCGAAAAACTCGTAGACCTTTATCAGGTTCATGCAGTCCATGCCGCGTACATGATCGTCTATGACCGTCTGCTGGCGGAGGACATCGCGCAGACTGCGTTTGTGAAGGTGGCGGAACGCATCCACCAGTTCGATGAGCAGCGGCCTTTTGCGCCCTGGTTTTTCCGCATCGTGATCAACGACGCGCTCAAGATTGCGAAGAAACAAAAGCGTCAGGTGTCGTTGGAAGACCTGGACGAACCCACTGCCCAGCTTGCCGCCTGGCTCACCGACCCCGGTTTGTCGCCGGAACAACTGGTGGTGCAGAAGGAAACCCGCCAGAGCATCCTGAAAGCCATCGAAAGCCTGCCCCTTGACCAACGTTCTGTCGTGGTCATGCGCTACTTCCTCGAGATGAGCGAGGCGGAACTGTCCGCCAAAATGGATCGCCCGCTCAGCACCATCAAATGGTGGTTGAGGGATGCGCGCAAACGCCTGTATGACCTGATGGATTCCAAGGCAGAAGGAGAGTAAGCCATGGACAACAAAAGCATCCAATCCATTTTACAAGACGCGCTGGAGAATGAAATCCCCTCTTCGCAGGTCGAACTGTGGCCAGCCGTGAAAGCCAGCCTTGTTGCGGGAAAACATCCATTGATTCAACAAGGAGAAAAAATGAACACAATAAAATCACGCCGCATAGCACGCGTCGCATTTGCAGGCCTGGTGATCGTCGTTCTGCTGGCGCTCGCTTTTATCACACCTCAAGGACGCGCTTTTGCCCAAAGCATCCTGCAATTTTTCGTCCGCACAGAGAGTGATGCAATTCCCATGCCAACAGAAGAACCAGTGACATGGGTTGAT
>DATDOR010000529.1:0-8765 GCA_035293165.1 Anaerolineales bacterium
CGCCGGATCGTGCTCTCTTCAATTTCCAGGCGTACATCCGTGCTTTCTTCCACCAGTTTCAAAAATTGCGAGCGTTCCAAACTCAACGTCAACGTGGGCAGCAGCGCCTTGATCGTCGCCCCACGCGGGCTGTCCTGTAACAGCGCGATTTCCCCAAAATAATCGCCATCTTGTAAGACATTCAACTCAACGAGCTTGCCGTCAAAGCCAGTAAACAGAACGGCAACCTTTCCACGTACAATGATATAAAAGCGCGCACCCGGATCACCCTGGTGGAAGATCGTTTGCCCGGCCTCAAAGTTGGCTGCTGAAAATTGACCGACCAACTTTTCCAGCATATTCTGTTCCAAATTGGCAAACAACGGAATCGCCCGCAAACGATCTGCACTAACTTCTGCCATGCGCCCATCGCGGCTGACCGTGAACCCGCTCTGTAACTGCCAAAAACGGGCATATATTCCACCGTTTTTCAGTAACTCATCGTGGCTTCCGCTCTCCGCAACTACCCCTTGATCGAGCACGATAATCTGGCGCGCCAGATTTGCCACCGAAGAAAGCCGGTGCGTAACCATCAACAAAGTATGCCGGGTTCCCAACTGTTGTAGAGTCTCGATCACTGCCGACTCCGTCTCCGGGTCAAGCGCTGCGGTCGGCTCATCCAAGACCAGCAAGCCGGGTTCTCGCAATAACGCGCGGGCCAGGGTAATCCGTTGGCGCTGGCCGGGCGAAAGCAGTTTGCCCCCCTCCCCGACGACCGTATCATACCCCTGCGGCAACCGCGCAATGTCCTCATGCACATCGGCTGCGCGGGCTGCTGCCTCGATTTCTTCATTGGCTGCGTCCGGGTTCGCCAGAGCTAAATTTGTCCGCACGCTGGCGTTGAGCAAAATTGGCTCCTGCAACACCACACCTACTTGCTGGTGCAGACTGGCCTGCTGAATCTCACGAATTTCCCGCCCATCCACTAAAATCTGCCCTTCAATGGGATCGTACAACCGGATCAACAGGTGGAGCAGAGTGCTTTTCCCTGTCCCGCTCCGCCCGACCAGCGCGGTCACGCCCCCCGCGGGGATGGTGCAACTGATCCCGTTCAAGATCATCCGCTCACGGTCGTGACTGAACACCACCTTTTCAAACGTAATCTGCTTCTCAATCCCGGTGATGGGCACAGCGTTTGGCGCCTCGACCGGAACCTCCGCCTGATCGAACACCCGCTCCATCCGCTCCACTGCCGAGGCTGCCGAAAGCAAGTCCCCAAAAAATGTGGTGAGCTTCGTCACAGCGTTTCCGGCTTTCGACAGTAAGGGGAAAAACGTCAGCAACGTCGCCGGAGTCATCGTGCCTTGATACGCCAGATACCCTCCGACGATCAACACTACGCCGTCTAACAACACCAGCTGAACATTCGTCAGCGTGCCAACCAACCGTTTGAGAAAATAATTCCGCTTGATCCCCTTCCGAAATTCATCCTGGATGCCCCCCCAACCTCGCTGGGGTGGTTTGCCGCGCCCGAGCATCGTCCGAAACCGCGCGATTTCCGTCTGCTCCAGGCCGAACGCGCGGATGATCGCATGGGATTGGACATTATCCTGCACGGCAAACGCCACTCGGCCATCATTCGCCTTGCTCCGAAAATCTGCCTCCGCCGCCCAACGAATGGCCGCGCGGGGAATAAAAATGACGAAAGGCAGCGCAAGCCCCAGCGCGATGGTCAGCCGGAAATCCAGCGCCACCAACGCAATCACCGCCAGGACAAGCTGGACGATGGCCGAATACGCATTGGGGATCAGCGTGCGGAGGGCATCACGGAAAATGATCAACTCACGGGCAAAGAGTGCGGTCACTTCCCCCGGCTGGGCGGTGGTGAAATAGCGGGCGGGAAGATGCTGCAACGCGGTAAATGTTTCCACCCGCATATCTTTTTTCATTTCATCTTCTGCACGGCCAATGGCATAATCGGCGGTCAGATTGAGCAAGGTAGAGGCCAGGAACATCCCCCCCAACCCGGCCAGGATGGCGATCAGCCGCTGCCAGTTTTGGGGCACAATAGCGTCATCCACGATCAGCTTGGGGCTGACCGTCAGGCTGACGCTGAAGCTTTCTGCCAGGAAAATGGCGGCCAGCACAACCAAATACTCAAACCAGTACGGACGCAGGTAACGCGGCGCGCGGCGGAGCATTTTGCGGATGCTGCCTCGGGTGGGAGTTTCGGGGGAAGATTCGGTCATGTGTGTTAATGATTTTACATTTGGGTAGGGTTTGTGTCTAGTTTGGGATGTACATTCGAGTAAAATCAGGGAGAAGTTTTCGTCACTTGACACATCTTAATGGTACGCAGATTGCACTGATTTTCGCAGATAACAGTTAAATAGAAATCTGCGCCATCTGCGAAAATCTGTGTACAAAATGGAAACCCTCATGTGCAATAACGTCGTCGCGCACGGAAATGCCACTGCGGATGTTTCGGTTTTGTTCGGCAAGAACAGTGACCGCGAGCCCAACGAAGCCCATCATTTGCTCCATATCCCCCGCGCCACCCATCCCCTGGGGGCGTCGTCCAAGGCACGTACATCGAAATTCCACAAGTGGCGGAAACGAAGCCCTCATCCAACGCCGGGCGAATCAAATGCTCAACATGCCGGTTCAACACGAACCCCTTATTTTTATCGCCGCACCTGGGACAAGTTCAATAAAGAAGGCTCTTTGGGATTTGCCGTGGTTAATGCCAGATTTTGGGGTGTGAGTGGGGTGTACACCCCACTCACACCCCAAAATCTGGGGACCTCCCCGCCGATTCCCAAAGAACCATAAAGAAGCCAGTTTTGTTGAGGGGAATACACAGGCGTTTACGAATGTGCCTTAAATCAAAAACCGTTATTCCGACATCGAGATGTGGTGTATCCTGCGCGGGGAAGATATTGATTACACCCACGAATGGACAACCGGCCCATGGAAGGCCGAAGTGAATGTGATGAGCAAAGATATGATCATGGCGGATGCCGCCGAACTTGACGGGAATTGGGCGATGACACATGGCGCATACACCAACATCTTACCGTTGTACGACCCGGACGAGTTTTTCCCCACCCTGACTGGGGTGGTTACCGCGCACCCAGACGAGGATACCAACGCCATCATCCACGCCCTGATCGTCGGGGAGATTTACGAAATGGTGGGGAAAATTCGCAACGCCCAGGCATACGACGACCCCAGCAGCCTGCCGTTTTTTGTCATGCAACTGGCCCTGTACGGCGCGTGGCTGATCGGTCTGGCGAACCGGCATTTGTACACCACTTCCTCCCGGATATTTGCCGACTCTCTGACGATGCACAACCACCCGGCGGGGTACGATGAATTGTGCCAGGCAGTGATGTCTGGAGCGTTATCGGAGCCGGAAAAGTTAGATGGGCTTGCGAACCGGTTTTGGGAGGGGATCGAAGTTTGGGCGCAGGAGCGGGGGATTGAGATCGAACAGACGCTTGATATGCTGCTTACTTGAGAATTTCGTTGAAAATTTATTCGCCCCGTTCACGCTGCCATCTTTGGGCGATGCGGTGATTGTAAAGGGACATACCCCCATCCACTTTAAGAACCGTTCCGGTTGTGGCCTGGGAAAAGTAGTCACTGGCGAGGTAGACGGCGGCGCGGCCAATGTAGCGGGGATGGACGGATTCTTCCCGCAGGATCATATATTCGCTCGGCAAAGCGTTCCCTTCGTCGTCTTCAGCAACCCAGCCGGGGGCGATGCCGTTGACGCGAATTTGATTGGGGGCGAGGTCTACGGCCAGTTCTTTGACGACCATGCCCAGCGCGCTTTTGGAGGCGCCATAGCTCGGCCAGTCGGAGACGTACCACTGGTGAATGGAGGTGAGAAAGATAATCGAGCCAGCGACCCCGCGCGAGATCATGCGCGCCACCCCCTGCCGGGTCAGGTAAAGTGGCCCGAACAGGTTGGTGTTGAATTCCGCATGCCAGTCTTCCCAGGTGAAATCCTGGATCGACTCATTCATTTTGTTGAGGGCAACGTTGTTGACGAGAATGTCAATGGTGATGTCTTGTTCATCAAGGGTATTCAGGAGCTGGTCGGTATCTTCCCGCCTGGCGACATCGGAAATAAAGCCTTGCGATTGGACAGGGTAGGCTTTGAGTTGTTTGGTTACTTTTTGGATGCGGTCTTCGAGCAGGTCAGTGAAGTAAACATTTGCCCCTTGTGCGGCCATTTCGAGGGCGATGTGTTTGCCGATGTTGCGCCCTGCACCGGTGATGAGGGCATTTCGGTTGGCAAGTAGGGAAGGAAAGGCCATCAAGGGAGACCCAAATAGGCTTTGGGGTTGGTGTGGGCGATTTGAAAGAATAACTGATCTCCCAGGCAACTGCGGAGGCCGATGGAGACTTCCCGTTCAGTGAGATTTTCACGTTTGACAACGTAGTAGTCGCTGCCAAAGAGGACGCGCTCGCGTAAGCGAGGGTCGGTGAGCAAAACTTTGAGGTAGTCGAAAAAGTCAACGTGTTCTTTGTTGCGCCTGGGGAGGAAAATGGTGTAGGAAATGTCGGTGTAGAGATTGGGGTAATCGCCGGAACGGATCATATCGGCGATCCATTTAACCCAGGCTCGGGTATCACCTATCCGGTAATCGGCTTCGTTCATCTTCAGGTATTTTTGCCATTCTTCACCGCCGCCGAAGTGAGCCAGGCACAAGTGAAGATTTCTTAATTCTTCCATATTGAGAATGGTTTCGTAGTTACGCGGGTGGCTGAAGGCAATCCGCTGATCTTTTGAAAGGCCGTATTGCCAGGCGCCGGTGTAAGTGCCGTGGGTCATGACCGGGACATCGTGCTGTACGCAGAGGCGATAGATAGCCAACAATTTTGGATCGGTTGGGGAATATCCCAGGTTAGGATAGATTTTGACCCCATAAAATTTTTTCTCTTCGGACTCCAATACTCTTCTAACTTGGTTAACAACCCCATCTCGCCGGGGGTCCGCAGCAAAGAAGGGAAAGATGCGCCCGCTGTATTTTTCGGCGAGTTTGAGCAGTTCGTCATGTTGGGAGGCCAGATCGTCTTCAATATCCCCAAGCTGCATGTAAACCATATCCATGGGTAAAACGATGAATTTTGCAGTGGGCGGATATTGTTTTTCGATTTCCAGAAATACATCTTCCTGCGATTTTTGAGCGCTTGTCACGAAAAAGTTAGCGTAGCGTTCAAACAGGTCGTACCGGGAGAACGGATTGATCCGCCTGCCAATCCATAAAACAATTTTTGCAATCCATTGAAAGCTGATCAACCGGCTTAACAGTACGCCCACCCAACTAAACCAGCGAATCCATTTCAGCCATTTACTATCAGAGTAGAAGATAATTTTCAGGAAGTCCCGCGGGACATGTCGGGTCGTAAAGGTGTGAATATGGCAGTTGTAAATTTCGGGCTCAACCATCCTGTTCTCCGTTTACATTTCCAATTTCTCTAC
The DNA here is from genome assembly GCA_035293165.1 of Anaerolineales bacterium. GTDB lineage: Bacteria > Chloroflexota > Anaerolineae > Anaerolineales > JABWBV01 > JABWBV01. The sequence continues at coordinate 5,474 of DATDOR010000529.1, forward strand.
AAAAATCTGCTCTATCTTCGCAATCAACTCTGACGGATTGGGACTCATCGCCGCGCGTTCGGGCGAGTCGAAATATTTGCGATTCATCGTCTCCCAATCGTCTGACCCCTCGTAAGCCATCAGCCAGATAAACTGGTTTGTCTCCGGGGCGGTCCAAGCGGCAGCGATGGTGAAACCAACTTTTTGGCGAAGGGGAGCAATCTGATCGTGGAAGAGTTGGACGAATTCGTTCAGATTGCCGGGGTGGAGGGTATAAGTGCGGAGTTGGAGGGGCATATCTTCATTATACAACCAGAATCAACAGCCCCGCCTTCGCAATCCCGAAGACAGGGGCTGTTTTACTTTTTTACAGACTCAGTATGCAGCATGCTCCTGCTGGATTTGGCAATCCCACGCGAGTGATTTCGATCTACTGAGCCTTTTCGCGAGCTATTACTGCCCGGCGTAGAAACTCATCAAAACATTTCCATTGGCGTCCAACAAGGTCAGGGTCGAGCGTTCGATCCGGTACCCGGTGGTTTGCGCCAGCGCAGCCAGAAATGTGGCTTCCCGTTGAGCGATTTCATCTTCGCAAGCCATTTCTGTGGCACCAATGACTCCCAGAGCAAGTTTTTCACCGTCCAGGGTGTACTCGGCAAAGAACCGATTGCAGCCCGCAGAACCGCTGATCTGTCCATTTTCGAAGGTAATATTGATTTTTTCGTCTATCCAGGTGCTGACAACAGCATCGCCCTCGGCAATACCACTCAATTGCCAGTTCGTATTATCCAGACTGAGGTGCTGCGCTTTTTCAAATAGAAGGTCGCCTTCAGAAGTATGAACAACCAACTGTCCTTTTTCCAGAGAAACCGTTTCGGCATTTTGCAGCCAATCCATGTAGCGCATTTCCTGATCCATGATTCCCGAAGGGGTACAGTCCATGACCGTGATAACAAAACCCTCCGGATTAAATTGTATCGAGTTGCCGCTTAGGGTGTAACTGGCGCCATATGAATTACATCCTGCTGAACCGCTGGCCTGATTATCAATGAAGTCGAGAGTAATTTTTGATCCATCAAACGGAAGCATAATACCTTCTGCCACTCCGAATCCGGCTAAATCCCATTGGGTCCCATCCAATTCGCCAACATCATCGGCAATTGTGATTTCAGTCTCGGAAGGGGTGGGGGCAGTTACAGGCACGGCAGGTTGCACGGGTGTACAGGCAGAGAGGATAATCAAGTGAAAAATAAGTACGAATATTTTTTTTACATTCATTTGAGAACTCCTTTTTGTACCATTTTGCACAAGCTAGTTTACAAACGCCTCCCTGCCCAAGACAGTTCCACATAAAAGGAATTTCTCATTTGACACTTATTTACTGAAGAATGATTACCAATCCTTTGCCATCCACAGGAAGTAAAGCCGCATATTCTCCATCCAGTAATCCTATGTGTGCCCACCCTCCCCAACATGCAACAAATACAGGATGCCTGCCTCATCCAATAATCCTGCCAATACTTTGGCCTGGTCTAGCATGCAGGGATCACCTTCGCCGCTGTCGAAAAACACACGGGGTTTATCACCCGCTTCAATGGCCGCTAACCAGGTTTGAATTTGTTTCTCCTCCCCGGCGATGGCCCCGCTTCCAATCAGAGCCGCGCCGGCCAAATGCTCGAGATGTTGGAAAACCAACCGGTCAGACTGGCTCTCATAACAGGGCAAAAGATGAATTGACGCAATGCCGTCAGCCCGTATAATTACCTTGATGACCAGCTCCTCTCAAGTTTTGATTCCCCTCCTCAACCCCAACGAACCCGAAGCCTTGTTGACCAGTCTGCAAATTATCGAAGGCCAGCTGGTTTCAAAGGGTGATTTACTCTGCACGCTGGAAACCACCAAATCCACGAGCGATCTGCATGCGGAAGAGGACGGGTATGTGATCGGCTTACGCGCCCAGACGGGGGATACGCTCCGCGCAGGGGATGTCCTCTGTTACCTGGCCCCTGACCGGGCATGGAAACCGCCTGCTATCGTCGTCCCGCGCGAGCCGGGTGGAGAGGAATCCCCGGTCCCGGATGGGGTTCGGATTTCCCGCCCGGCGCTGGAACTCGCGCGGGAGCTGGGAATCGATCTCAACACCCTCCCCATCGGGCCGATGATCACGCGCGAGATGGTTGAAAAGCTGGCCGCCTCCCCTACCCGGCAGATGTTCACCGCACCGGCCAGTGCGTTCGATCCGGCGGCAATTATTGTTTATGGCGGGGGTGGGCATGGAAAATCAGTCATTGACCTGCTCCGGGCGTTGCGGACTTATCGTATTGTAGGCGTGTTAGACGATGGGATCGAGCGCGGAGAATCAGTAATGGGTGTACCCGTTTTAGGGGGTGGAGAAGCCCTGGCGGAACTGGTTGGCCAAGGCGTGCGTCAGGTGGTGAATGCAGTGGGAGGGATCGGGAATGTGGCCGTGCGGATGAAGGTGTTTGAGCGGATTGCTGCAGCAGGGCTCGTTTGTCCGGCAGTGGTTCACCCGACGGCGTTTGTGGAGCCGAGCGCGATGCTTGCATCAGGGGTACAGGTGTTCCCCCACGCATATGTGGGCAGTGACGCGCGTGTGGGGTATGGAGGGATTGTTAATACGGGGGCGATTGTCTCCCATGATTGTATCCTGGAGGATTTTGCGAATATTTCGCCGGGGGCGATGCTGGCGGGCGGTGTGACGGTTGGAGCGGGCGCGTTGGTGGGGATGGGGGTGACGGTGAATTTGGGGGTGCGGATTGGGGCACAGGCGCGCATCGGGAATGGGGCAACGGTAAAAGCCGATGTTCCAGAGAGAGGGATTGTCCGGGCGGGTAGCACCTGGCCGGATTGATTCCATTTCATGACCAAACCATTCATCCCATTCAATGGCAGTTGCGTGAAAATTGGGAATGTTGTAAACTTGGAAACAGTTGTCATCTACTTTATGGTTAAAAAGTCTCCAACTTATGCAAACTGCCGAAATCGTTTACACGGTCGAGGACCAACCCATCCATGCTGTGACTGCGGGAAAAGCAAACCGCCAGATTGCGCTATTGATTCATGGATGGTCTAGCTCCTCATACGCGCTCTCGCCCCTGACAGCTCTGCTCAGCCAGCGTTTTTACTGCATTGCCGTAGACCTGCCCGGCTACGGTAAATCGCCACGCTTACCGGAACGGACGACGATATCCGGCTATGTTGAAATCCTGGCAGATTTGTTGGAGGAAATCAGCGATGGGCCAGTTGTGTTGGTTGGGCACTCGATGGGGGGCATGATCAGCCTGACGATGGC
>DATDOR010000530.1:0-5352 GCA_035293165.1 Anaerolineales bacterium
AACGACGAAAAATCCTATTGCAGAATGCGTACTGTGTCGAGTAAGATAGATGCAGTACGCATTATGTTATTAATTCGCGAAATTGTGTTTTGGTCAACAGTAGTATGAACACCCGAAAAAAAGGTGTGTTTGGGGTTATACACCCCCAAACACACCTTTTTTTCGGGAATCTCGTTGTTCACACTTTCGTTGACGAATACATAATTCGCGAAATTGGGAAACTTCCGAAGTTTTCAGGGCAAGAAAAATGGAGCAACCGAATTTTCAAACTTCGGAAGTCTTTTACGCAGGATACCTTTAGGAGAAAACCATGTCCAAAATTTATTCCCACATTCCCAGCGCACCCGATGAATTACTTGGCCGCATCGATCTCGACAGCGGCAAAGTCTTTGAAACCCGCTTTGGCCCGGACAAGGCCATTGGCCGGGTAGATGTCAAAGAAGGCCAGGTCTACAGCCGCCGCCTGGGGCCGGACAAATACCTGGGGCGAGTGGATGCGGGTAACGGGCGGATTTACCAACACCGCGTTGGCCCGGACGAATACGTTGGCCGCGTCGAAGAGAATGGCAAAGTGTACCACCACGTCTCCATGGGCAGCGATGAATACCTGGGCCGGGTGCATGACATGGAAAACCCGGTCGAAGGCGCGGCGGCGATGTTGTTGTTCTTTTTGAAAGAAGAGGAAGGGGAGGAAGAAAAGGCCGAAAAACCAGCGAGCGTAGAGGATCAAATCGCTACTCGGAAGGATCATTAAACCCAGGCAGGGTGGACTCACACAGTCCGCCTTACACTTCTTTCTACAACCCAAGCCCTTCCTTAATATCCCCCAAACGTTCCTCCGTTGCCCGTTCCCCAATCGCAATCATCTCCGCCACGCGGGAAAAACTCACATACCCAATCTTCCCCATCTCCGGCGAAATCAAACAATCACATGCGCCCAACTCCCCCCCGGAGCGGCGCACAAGATTCTGAATGGACCACAGCCCCCAGCGCAGTGGGCCAACCCCCAATTTTGACGGGCGGAACAAATCCACTCCGATCACAAACTCCGCTCCCATCATCCGTACAGCCGCAACCGGCAGGTTATTCGACACTCCCCCATCCCCGTACAGCCGCCCGTTGATCTCCACCGGGACCACAAACCCCGGCACGGAACAGCTCGCCACGACCGCTGGAGCAATCCGCCCCTCGCTGAACACATGCGGTTCGCCGGTTTCCAAATCTGTGGCCTGCACGACAAAGGGGATTTTCAAATCCGAAAATGTCAGATCGCCCACCAGATCAATCAAGAATTGTTCCAGTTTATCGAAGGTGACAAACCCATCCTTCGGCCAGACCGGACGGGAGACGCGCCCCCAACGGGCTTTCAGCGCAATTTCCCGGACGTCATCAAGATTCAGCCCCGCACAATACGCCGCCCCTAGAATTGACCCGGCGGAGACGCCCGCCACGTAATCCACCGGGATTCCCCCCCGCTCGAGGGCGCCCAGCACCCCGATATGAGTCGGCGCGCGGGCAATTCCCCCACTCAGGGCCAGGCCGACGCGTTTGCGGTTTGTGTTTTCCGTCAAAAATCACGCTCCCCGCACCCTTCGACATTGCGTTTCGGCTTTGCAGAGCCTCCGCTCAAGGTGCCACACATAAGTTGCTGATTTGCGATTTGCCAATTTGCCGAATCGTTGAATTACCGAATCGTTGCATCGCCGAATCGTTACCCGTGCGTCTTCTTCAACTTCTCCACCAGTGCCACATAATCCTGAATCGCCTTGTCTTTGGGGTAATTTTTGAGTTTAGACCACGCGTCGAACTTGGCGCGGCCAACAAAATCGGCCATGCCGGGGCGGCTGCCGGTAGCGTTCCCAACGGTGGCTTGCTTATAAAGCGCATAAAGCCGGAGCAGGGTAGTATTGTCAGGTTTTTTGGATAGAATCTGGGCATCTTGCGCAGCAGTTTCAAAACGAGCTTGCAAATCATCAGACATGGGGTCTCTTTATCCATTCATTCATATAACACCTTTTTCACCTGTTCTAACGTTTCCCCAAATTTAACGGCGAGCGGCGATTGGGAACCGGATTCAAATTCCGTCCGCACTGGCATATCCACCAAAATCGCCCCTTCGTGATATTCCGTTGTCCCACCCAGGCTGTGCAGCCAGTCAATCAAAAAACGGTTTTGGGGCAGGATCGCTCCGCGGATGGTTTTTACATCCAGGTCAGCGGCCAGGAGACACAGCAAGCAGACCAATATCGTGCCTAATCCCTGGCGCTGGTATTGATCCAATACCGTTACAGCCGCTTCAGCGACATCGGGGTTATCCTCAAGCCGGACAAACCGCCCAATACCCAGGCCGGGAAGATCGGGATCATTGGGGTGGATGGCTCCCCAGGCTACATGGTTGACCTGATCCACTTCCGTAAAAAAACGCAATTCCTCTTCGCTCAAGTGATTGACCGGTGAAAAGAAACGCAAATAGCGTGATTCTGGGGAGAGCATCGCTAACCCCTCTTGTAAACGCTCTTTGTCCGTAGCGGTGACCGGGCGAAAAAGCGCAGGCGTCCCATCTCGCAGCTTGAGCGTAAATGAGTCCCGGTAGTGTTTTGGGGTTGTCATGAATTTTACCGGTTACGCCCGTACTGCTCATGACTCGACACCCAGTCGGACGAGGAGATGGCCGCTGCCAGAGAGAGTTCCCCAGCCAAAACAACACCAGCGACGATCTCGGCGAATTTGTTTACTTTGCCTTTCCCCACGCAGCCGAGCAATTCCAGGCACTCCCGCTGGGTAGCCAGTGCTGTCCCCCCGCCATAGGTGGCGACAATCAGGGAGGGGATGGTGATGGAAATGTACAGGTCTTTCTCTGGGGTCAACTCGGCGTAGATGACTCCCGCGGAGGATTCAGAGACATTCGCTACATCCTGACCGGTGGCGATGAACAGGGCAGTGATAGCGTTTGCAGAATGCAGACCGTTGTTGTTCGCGCCGGAGAGTATCGCGCCGACGTTGGCCACCCCGCCATGATAGACCAGGTTTTCCGGTTCGACGCGCATATGTTGGATAAGGATATCGCGCTTGATGATCGCTTCTGCGGTCACGCGCTTGCCGCGCGTCCGCATAATATTGACCTGGGAAGCCTTTTTATCGGTCGCCAGGTTCGATTCCAGGAAAAAGTGCTTGATACCAGGATAATGGTCGAGAATCCAACTGCACGCGGCAAAGGTAGCCCGCCCAACCATGTTCTGCCCGGCAGCATCGCCAGTGCTGAAGTTGAAGCGCAGGAAGACGAATTTGTTCGCCAGGTAAGGGTCAATATATTGGAGTTTTGCAATGCTGGAAGTGGCTTCCGCTTCATCCCGGATTTTTTCCATGTTCTCCGGCAGGTTGATCCACTTGAGAAACTCCCGCCCTTGCCGCGCATCGTCAAACACAAAAACGGGCGCGCGCTGCATCGCATCCGCGACGACCGTCACTTTCACCCCGCTGCACAGGTTCAGCAACTTTATTCCCCGGTTGTAGGAGGCGACGAGTGTCCCTTCGGTTGTGGCGAGCGGGATCAGAAACTCGCCTTGGGCGTGTTCGCCATGGATGGTGAGCGGGCCAGCAAAACCGATTGGGACCTGCGCCACCCCTGTCAGGTTCTCAATGTTTCCGTGAGTTGTTACGGGGTCAAACGAAAACTTCGTCGTATGATTGAGTTTTGTCCCGGTAAATTGCTCTACGAACTGTTGGCGGGCATGGATGGCCTCCTGGGAATAATCATCCTGCTCGCTGCGAGGAATCCGCACCAGTTCGGTATGTTTCTCCGAAATCGAGTCCTCCACATCGAAATGCAATTTTCCAAACGGTTTGGTGCGAAACGCAAACTCCAACTTATGTTTCCCGGTTGGTAACGGCCCGATCTTTGCCGTAATGTTGACAATCTTCCGCGAGGGGAAATCCACCGGCGTCTTCTCCGTAATTTGATCGGGGGTTCGGATGTCGCCATTCCCCATATCATACGTCAATGCATCAAACGGCACTTCCTGCCCGTTTATCTTTACAAACGCGATTCCAGTCAAAGCGGCATCACTCAACCGGTTTTTGACGGAAAAGGTGATGCCATCATTCGCGTTCTCTAAACTACCAAACGTATATAACCGTTTCAACAGCATTGTGGGGATAAGCATGGTTTCCTCCAGAAAATTATTTCAAAAAATCGTAACTGACCGGGTGGGACATAGATTAGCCCGGACAATTACAAAAAATCATTCATAGTGAGCTTTTAATTCAGCGACCGGCAAAACAATCTGCCCCTCTTCAGGATGTCCGACCAGGCTAACTTCTTTGGGTTTCGTCGCGGCCATCCAGGCCGTATACGCGGCCACGAGCGCGTCCAGTTCCGCTACGGAGTGTAACCCTTCTAAGGGCAAAATGCCTTGCAAAAGCCGGTGACGGGTGATCTCCTCGAAAATCTGCATCGGATTGGATATATTGAGTTGCTTAAGATATAGTACCAACTGGCGTTGAATGCGTCCTTCCAGGGTGTGTTTGGGAAAAGGAATCAGTCCAAGCAAGGCAGAATATGCCCCATGCGGATACACCTCTAAAAATTGGTGTGCATCCCCTTCCCCTTCGGCAGGCGACTGAAAATTACCGCTCAGGGCAGCCTCGCCGTCGTAGGGCACGTATCCCAACTGGCTTACTCCCCGAAACAGATTGAACCCTACCCGTACCCAACGCGGACATTTGGCCTCGGTCGCAGGCGTGCGCGGGATACTGATCCCCCGCGAATGCAATTCATACTCCGCCACCCGGAACCCCTTCCACCGGCCCGAATGGGGGGCCGGGTCGAGCAGCGAACGCACTTTCCGCTCGGACATTTTCCCCTGATTGGGCCGTTGCGGCGCGTTTATTCCCAAATATGCACTCTGCTGCCCCCCGACAAACGCCAGCACTTCATCCAGTTGCCCCTGCCCCAGCGCCAACAAACACAAGTCCCCATCCAGCGCCGCATATGTAAAAGGTTTTTGCCCGGCGGTCGGGTCAATGCCGATAAAGGTGGTTTTGTCGAAGAGCATGACTCAAGTATATACTTACCGGGCGTGGAGGGCAAGCAAAGTGATGACAAATACCTGTTCGAATTCTTGGATCCCTGTAAATCTCTATTTAAAGAAGAGACAACCAGAAAATTTTTCGTTGACATTCTCTATTGCCATCAGTATAATACCACCTTGCACAGCCCCGGCTGCAACGCTGGGGTATTATTTTGTATCCCCAACTTCCCCATAACCGGGCATTTGATGAAAACCTGCGTGGTTAAACCTTTATGGGCTGTATGGTGAAGTGAAGCTTGGAGGAAGTAAGATCATGAAGTAT
>DATDOR010000531.1:0-3100 GCA_035293165.1 Anaerolineales bacterium
GGTCGGCGAGCGGGACGCGCCCCGAAGGTTACCGGACGCTGAAAGGGCAGTTGGCCGGGAAGATGCTCGCCGCGCTGGACAAACGCGTCCCCGGCCTGCGGGACAGCCTGGTCTTCTGCGACCTGGGCACGCCGCTGACGAATGAGCATTACATCAACGCCACGAATGGGAACCTGTACGGCATCGCCAAAAGCCGTTTCCAGGTCGGGCCGGGTGCGTTCCCGATTAAAAGTGAGATGGACAGGCTGTACACGGTGGGCGCGAGCACGATCAGCCACGGCGTCGCGGGCGCGACTTCGACGGGGTTGGCCGCCGCCCGCGCCATATTGAACTGCCGGACGCGGGACTTGCTTGCCCAAAACGGGCCGGAGTTGAAGATTTACCCGTCGGAGGATGTGACGAAGTGGCCGGAGCATTTGCAGCGGCGGATTGCGAGAGAAAGAAGGGAGTAGGATTCTTCTATTTGGTCAATAAAGGGCTGATACGGTTGTTGGTTTTTGTTCACTTGTCATTCAGAGATTGGAAAATTAATCTCGAGCCTCTTGATTCCCCAAGCCCCATCCTCTTTAAGGAGTATCCACCGTTGAGTGATTTGTACTGTTTCCATGTCACCTTCATATATTCCCTGATTTATATATGTTGCTACAGTCCTGGTTGTAACATTGGCACTACTTTCCTTGATCTCGAGTGCGATAATTTCATGTTCTACATTTATAAAGATAATTGTAGTCAATGTGTATCGCGCTTCGATCCCCTCACAACCCTCCCACTTCTCCCCCGATCCTTGTAAGTCTATAATTTCGGCATCAATTCTGAAGAGAGACATGATCATCCCAATATCCCCGTTTACAGCAGCCTCCGCTTCAGAACGCAAGATATCTTCCATCGCGGACTGATCACTGGCTGAACCGCTCCCCACAACCTTATTGGCTAACCCACCACATAAGTGAGTGGTTATTGGCAAGGTTGATGAATCCGAGGTAGATGTTGGCGTAACGACTGAAACTTCTACTGTAGGAGTTGGGCCGAGAGACGAAAATGCCGAATCCATAATATCTGGTAATAGAAAACCTATTCCTATTACTGCTAACACGATACCGAATCCCCAGGTTTTAGTTCCGGGCATAATCGTGATTTTTTCAATTTTGATAATACGAAGTCCTGCTAAAATAAGGAGGAAACCAAAAATAAGTAGAAAAACACCCACGTAACTTAAAGGTGAACTCACTGGTATATTTGGCATTATTCAATCACTTTTTCTGTTTCTCGGCAGGAAATTGTGTGTCAAGACTTTATTTTATAACATTTTCCCCTAAATGAACAATAATTTCACCATTCTATCTCTCAAATTCCCCAGCTTCTATCTCAAAGATTACGACGCGGCCATTGCCTTTTACACAAAAGTCTTCGGCCCGCCGGAAAATGACGAGCCGCGCATCAAAGGCTGGAAGATGGGCGATACCTGGCTGACCTTTTTCCCTGCCGAAGACATGGGCACGGACCCCAGCGGCAACCCGCGCAACGCAGAGTTTGCGATCCAGGTCGCTACACCGGGGCAGGTGGATGTACTGTACAACGCACTGCTCGAAGCGGGGGCAAAATCCTGCCGCGCGCCGGAAGATACGCGGATGTATGACCAGATGCGCTTTTGTTGCGTGGATGATCCGTTTGGGATACGGGTGGATGTGTATTGCCCGCTCTAGCATACTGGAGTGTAGAGCCTGAGATTTGGGTATACTGGGCTGTTTTTATCTCTCGAAAAGGAAATGATGATGAATTCATTCAAGAAATCGCATGCGCATGAGTTTTTGACCATGCGTGGGAAAAACCATATCGTGGGATGGAATATGACGCCCGAAGAAACCCGCCAATTTTTTGAACGGCAGGGGAGGACGGTTTTGACTTTCTTTGGATATTCTGTGGATTATGAAGATGAACCGGGAATGCTGAAGATTGCCCAAGAGATACTGGATCAATATTTACCCACTTCTACGCTCGTCAATATTGGGGCGACGGAAGGAGGGCTGGGAGCTGTGTATCCCCTGGCGAAATCGCTGGGCTTTACGACAACCGGCATTGTGTCTACCCAGACGCTTCCGAATCCGGAATGGATTAGCGAAACCGTAGATTACGTTTGCTTTGTCGCAGATGAAGGTTGGGGTGGAAAATTATCCTCCGGTGAGTTAGCCCCCACATCTCAGGCGATGGTGATGTGCAGCGATATTCTCGTGGGAATCGGCGGCGGGCCGATCAGCCGGGATGAAATGCTGGCAGGGAAAGCGATGGGAAAACCGGTGATATTCTACCCTGCGGAAATCCGCCACGAATTGGCGATCCGGCGGGCAAAAGCGCGGGGACTGCCTGAGCCCACATCCTTTTGGGGCGAAGCTCACGAAGTGTTCGGGCCAGGAAATTAACTTGACTGCCCCGGGCCATTGGCATGATACGGATCGTGATCCTCATCGTTTTGGCTCAAATACAATCTTGTAGGGGAACAGCTCTCCCCGCTGCACGCCCCCTTGAATGCCTGGGTCCGATTCCATGATTTGCCGGGCTTCTCCCTCCGATTCAGCATAAAAAATCGCCAGACCAAACGTGGTTTTGTCCATGTTCGTTGTGCGGCCCACGTGAATCGCCACCCTTTCCTCGACCAGCCGCTTCAAATAGACGCATGGATTTCAAGGATAGTCTCTCCTTCAGGTGTCGGCCTTCGGTGAGCATTTCGACGCGAACCGGACGGAGAACGTAGACGTAGAGGAAATTGCATCGCTTAATTTTACAGCTTAAGGCGGCCAAAGCCAACGCCACGAATGACCAGGCAAACCACGCATAAAACCAGCAGCGCGGCAGGAACGAGCCAGGTTGTTGATTTCAATAAACGCTTGGGGTGTTGTCCGTTGAGATTATCCAGGTGGGACATGGAAAGATATCAGAACAGGAATGGGACGAACATTTTCGTGTGTTTCATGTACGCCTGGTAGGCAGTGCCAAAGAAACGAATACATTCAGCCTCCTCCACTTTGGCTGTTCTGACCAGAAACCCGGTCGCGAGGACAGTGAGAATTCCATCTCCCCAAGATGGGCTTTTGAAAAATACTCC
>DATDOR010000532.1:0-11693 GCA_035293165.1 Anaerolineales bacterium
GCGAAAGATGAAGAGCAGGTTGGTGCCGATCCCCTGGATCGATCCGGTGATGGACGCTTCCGCCCCCCGCCCGATGGAGAGCATCGCAATCACCGCCCCGACCCCGATCACAATGCCGAGAATAGTCAACCCCGAACGGAGTTTGTTCCCCGCGAGGGATTCAATCGCTTCGAGAAAGGCCTGGAAAATGGTCATGGTGTCTCCTCCACCACCCCATCCCTGATCCGAATCACTCGCTGGGATCGCCCGGCGACTTCGGGGTCGTGGGTGACGATGACGAGGGTGGTACCGCGATCTTTGTTCAGGTTGAGCAGCAGGTTCATAATCTCATCCCCGGATTTGGTGTCGAGGTTACCGGTCGGTTCGTCGGCAAGAAGGATAGAAGGGTTGTTGACCAGCGCGCGGGCGATGGCGACGCGCTGCTGCTGTCCACCGGATAGTTCGGTGGGACGGTGCGTGATCCGGTCGCTCAGGCCGACGGCTTCGAGGGCTTCACGCGCGCGCTGCTTACGGCCTTTGGGGATCCCCGCATACCGCAGGGGCAGTTCCACGTTCGCCAGCGCGGTGGCCCGCGCGAGCAGGTTAAAGGTCTGGAAGACGAACCCGATCTTACGGTTACGGACCACGGCGAGTTGATCGTCACGCAGGTCAGATACACGTTCCCCGTCGAGGGTGTATTCCCCGCTGGTGGGGATATCCAACGCCCCGATGATGTTCATCAGCGTGGACTTGCCCGATCCGGACGGCCCCATGATGGCTACCACCTCCCCGCGATAAACTTCCATAGACAACCCGCGCAGTGCGTGGACTTCCACATCGCCCATTTTATATATTTTTCTTAAGTCTTTGGCAATAATGACTACATCTTTGTTTTCTTCTTGTTTTTCACTCATAGCGCAGTGCCTCCACCGGCTCTAAATTTGCTGCACGGTTGGCGGGGTAAATACCGAAGAACAGTCCCACCGCCGCTGAAAAGATCGTCGCCAGCAGCACCACATCCCAGCCGATTTGGGGGATAAACGCAGTCTCGTTCGCGGCTGCAATTTGCTCGACGATGATCGAAATCAACCAGCCCAGCCCAATTCCGATCACTCCCCCGATCAGACTCAACGCGGACGACTCTGTCAAAAATTGGATCAGGATGTCCACTTTGCGTGCGCCTAACGCCTTCCTGAGGCCAATTTCGCGCGTCCGTTCCGTGACGGAGACAAGCATAATGTTCATAATCCCGATCCCGCCGACGAGCAGGGAAATCCCTGCGATGCCGCCCAGGAAAATGGTCAACACGCCGGCAATGGTCGAAAATGTGTCTAAAAATTCTTGCTGTGTAATCACCGTAAAGTCGTCCGCCCCGATGTCCGTCCGGTGCCGGGTGCGTAAAATCTGGGCGATCTCCTCTCTGGCCTGCGGCACCCCATTCGCGTGCTCGGCCTGTCCGATGATGATGTCCACCTGGTTGTTGCCGCGCCGCATCAGGCGAGTTTGCGCGGTGGTCAGCGGAACCAGTACCCGGTCATCTTCGCTGGGACCAAATCCGCCGCCGCCTTTCGCCCTCAGAATCCCGATCACGCGGAAGGGCTGGCCTTCGATCCGCACTGTCTCGCCGACAATCCCTTCCGTGCGGTCAAACAACGCTTCGGCCACGGTTGGCCCCAGCAGAACCACGGAGGCCCGGCCCAACAGGTGGCCTTCATTGATAAATTCGCCCTCTGTGATCTGGTAATTCCGCACAGTGGCATAGTTCGAGACCACCCCGACAACCGCCGTATTCGTACTCTCCCTACCAAAAGTGACCTCCAAGTTTCCTTGCAGGATGGGCGAGACATTGGCTACGGACGGGGCCGCAAATGGCTCGGCAATGGCGTCAGCGTCGCCCAGGGTGAGCGGTTCGGGATTACGGACGGATTCATCTCCGCCACGAAAGATGAAGAGCAGGTTGGTGCCGATGCCCTGGACCGAGCCGGTTATGGACGCTTCCGCCCCCCGGCCAATTGAAAGCATAGCAATCACAGCCCCAACCCCGATTACAATGCCGAGGATGGTCAACCCTGCGCGGAGCTTGTTCCCTGCCAGGGATTCAAAGGCTTCGAGAATGGCCTGAAGGAGGGTCATCTTACTGCCCCGGAGGGCCGCCCCCGAAGAAGGAACTAAAGTCAGTCGGTGGATTGAGGACGATTTCGTCACCCAAGTTGAGTTCGCCGCCCACGATTTCGCTGTAGGTTTCGGATGAGACACCCAGTTCGACCACGACCGGAACCGGGGCGGGGGAGGTGTCATCGAGAACGTATACGACCCGATTCCCATTCAGCACCCGCACCGCGCGGTTGGGAACGAGCAGGACGTTTTCCAGTTCGCTGACAACAATGTTGACGCCTGCTGTCATACCGGAACGGACGTTTTCGTCGGCATCCCGAAGTTCGACGGTCACTTTGAAACTGACTACTCCAGCAGAGGTGACGCCCACGAGCGCAACATCCGCGACCTGGCCGTGATACGCTTTGGCGAGGATCGCGTCAAACGTAAGCACGGCATCCTGCCCGACTTTGATCCGGTTGATATCCACTTCGGACACTTCGACATCTACGAGCAGGTGGGAGAGATCATCGAGTTGGAAGGCGATGGAGCCAGGGCTGACGAGGTCGCCAGGTTTGACGATGACTTCGGAGATTACGCCGTCGAAGGGGGCGGCAATAGCGATTTGGGTGAGGGTGGCCTGGGCAGCGGCGACACGCGCTTCGGCAACGGCGATATCGTCCGGGTCGGGGCCATCTTTAAGGTCTTCATAATTCTTCTGTGCGTTGGCCAGATTCGCTTCTGCAAGGGCAATTTCCGCCTCGGTAGGACCGGCGGTCCTTTTGTCATATTCTTCCTGAGCATCCGCCAGATTTGCCTGGGCGAGGGCCAGCGCGGCATCGGCTTTAGCGATGTCAGCCTCGGTGGCTGGGAGGAGCAGCCAGTTATAATTGGCAAAGGCCGTATCCATCTTATCTTCGGCGGCTACCAGATTTTCGAGCGCCAGGACACGCGCCGGATGGGTCAGTGCTTTATGATCTACCTTGTTGAATGCTTTCAGCGCTTCCTTGTAATCTTCTTTGGCAAGCAAATAATCGGTGTAGGCATCTTCGATGGTTAGATCATCGGTGCGGGCGTAATCGAGTTTGGTACGATCGTTTTGGGCATCCTTCAGGGCTTCTTGAGCTTCGACCAACGCCTGGCCGGCTTCGGCAATTTTGGTTTCAGGATGATAGAGATCGTCCAACTCTTGTTGGGTATCTTCCACTGCTTGCAACGCCTGAGCCAGTTGTAGATCGGTATCATACAGGCTGTCCAATGCCTGCTGGGCGCTGACCAGATCGGCCTGGGCGAGGATGACGCTTTGGGGCAAGGTGGTTTGTCTGATCGAGGCCAGAACCTGATCGGCGGTAACGGCATCCCCTGCCTGAACGGTGACGCTTTCGACGGTGCCGGAGGTTTGCCACGTCAGGGTGGCGCTCTGATTGGAGCGGACAACCCCGGTCGCGCCGACGGTCGCCGTCAATGATCCCGTTTGGGCGACTTCGGTTTGCAGGTTGGCGAGGGTTTCGGCGCGCGCTTGTTGGGCACGATAGCGTCCGAAGGCAAATAGCCCGCCGCCAATCACGATGATGATGACAAGAATGGTGAGAAAGCGTTTCATGGATGACCTCGTTTTTACGTTTGTTTTCGACTAAATGCTGATCTTAATACGGCCAGCCCTGTGATCAGTTGGTCTAACTCCTGGTCGGAAATGGGGGCAAGGATTTCGGTGATGCGGTTTTCAGCGTAGGATTGGACGGCGTCGAGAATGGCGCGCCCGGATGGGGTGAGGGAGATGGATATCTGGCGGCGATCCTGCTCAGATTGGGTGCGCTGAACCCAGCCGCGTTCGACCAGCGTGGAGATAGTGTTGGACATGGTGGGCGGGGTGACGCTATGTTTTTCGGCGAGTTCGCTCAAGTTGTGCGGACCTTCCGCGAGCATGAAAAGCAGGCGGAAATGTCCGGGGGTAGGCAGTTGGGCAGAATGGCGCAGCTCTGACCCCAAAGTGCGCATGGCGAGAGGGACAATTTCAAGGAGTTCGCGGGCGGCAAGTTGAGGTTTGGATAGCATAGTTAAGTTAATAAATTGTTAGAACAGCTAATAGTTAGCAGAGCTAAATAATATCAAAAAAAGTGTGTAAGTCAATCGGATTTTCAAACTCTCATTGTGCTCTCATTCACAAACTGATCATCCCTATAGGATGTGGACGAATGTCCTTCCCTTTCGGTGACATTCGCCGGTTGCATTTTGAGACAGGTATGGTCAAATGGTATGGAGTGTATTTGGGAGGCAGGGCTGAGTTCGTTGAAGGAGATCAAAATGGAGAAACTTGATCTGAAGAAGATTTATAAGCAATTGTACAAACCCCCGTCTAAATACGTCACAGTAGTTGAAGTACCCTCGCTAAACTTCGCGATGCTGGATGGTGTCGTCGAACCAGGTACTTCGCCGGAAAACTCGAAGGAATTTCAAGAAGCCTTCCCCGCGCTGTACGGCACGTCGTTTACCCTGAAATTCAATTCCAAACGGCGGGCCGAAAATCCGATTGATTACACGGTCATGGCCCTCGAAGGGCTGTGGTGGACGGATTCGGGTGAATTTTCCTTCGAGAAAGTCGAACCCTGGCATTTCACCCTGCTGATGATGCAGCCCGATCATATCACCGAAGCGATGTTCCACGAGGCCGTCGAACAGGTGCGTGTTAAACGTCCCAACCCCGCGCTGGACAAACTGCGCTTTGAGCGGTTCGCGGAAGGGCTGTCCATCCAGATCATGCACGTCGGGCCGTACTCCGAAGAACCCCGGTCGCTCGAAAAAATGCGCCGTTTTGTCGAAGAGAACGGCTATGCCTACCGGGGAAAACATCACGAAATCTACCTGGGCGATCCGCGCCGGGCTAAACCGGAAAAACTTCAAACGGTGCTGCGCCATCCGGTGGAGAAAATCGCATGAAACTAATGAACAATGAGGTAATGAAATTGGATGACGTTTATCCAATCCCTTTTTTCCATCGCTTCGCAAACTTCAAAATCCTGCTGCGGATATACCAGATGTCCGGGTCGGCCTTGCGGTGCCGTTCTTTAAGCAGGTTCATCGCTGCTTCGGGGGTGCATCCCTGTGCAATCAAAATGCTGGCTGCCATCGCTACAGACCGGTGGCGTCCCCCATAACAATGTACGAACACTTTTCCACCCTGAGCGATTTCGTCCAGGGCGGCGCGCACGCCTTTTTCCAGGACACGGATTGGAATCGGTAAGAAAGGGTGGTCAAACGTCCGGTAATGCAAGGTATACATAGGCTCATTGTGCAGATCGCGATGGGGAGGCTGCTCCACGCGCATATTGATCACGAGCGAGATGCCCAAACTTCGTAAACGGCTATAATCCTCCGGCTCCGGGGTGGTTCCTAGGAATAGCGTATCGGTGATAGGGGAGCAATCCATGCGGATAATCCTATCACAATGGCACGCTGAACGGGTTCAACGCGTTTTTCGAGCGCGCACTGTTCCCCCCACTGGCAGAGGAAGATAGGTTTGTGATTTTATTTATATTGGTAGTACTGGTGGTGGGAATCGTTGCAGCGTTCAGGGTCCGCCGCTTATAGGTTTTCGCCCGACCAACATTTTGTGTTCGTTGAAATCCCGGAACTCCGTTTGCAGACCGGCTTTCTCTGTTCTAATAGCAAAGGCTTCCAACATGTGGGGGATATCCACGGTGACGATGATTCCCCCAGGGTTCAGCACCCGGAGCATTTCCCCGGAGACACTTTCGAAATCGCCCAGGCTCCGGCTCATGTGGTGCATCGCCCCTTTAGGGGCTGATTGTAAGGGCTATTGAGAAACCCTCTTCAACACAATCTTTCGAATCGCCTGCTGTACTGCTTCCCAGGGTTGTTCTGCGTTCACCACCGCCCACCTGTCTGGGTCCTCTCGGATCAACGCGTGGTACCCTTCTCGCACACGGCAGTGAAAATCCATCGTGTACGCATCCAGGCGGTTCCACTCGTCCTGGTGGGTTTTGCGCTTCAAGCCCACTTCCACGTCCAGGTCGAGCAAGATGGTCAGGTCGGGGAGCAGGCCGCCGGTGGCGTAGCGGATCAGTGCGCGGACTTCGTCAATGTTCTGCTGGTGTCCATAACCCTGGTAGGCGATGGTCGAATCCATATAGCGGTCGCATAGCACAATTTCCCCTGCGGCCAGGCGGGGTTGGATGATCTGCTCGACGATCTGCGAGCGTGCGGCCTGGTAGAGCAAGGTTTCGGTGCGCGGGTGCATTTCTTCATTTTTTAGATCATGGATAACTGCCCGGATTTGCTCACCTATGGAGGTCCCCCCCGGCTCACGGGTGGTGAAAACAGAAAATCCGCGCTGGCGGAGAAAATCTGCCAGCGCGGGGATTTGGGAGGTTTTACCGCTGCCCTCAGGGCCTTCGAAGGTGATGAACATGACAATAACTCCGAAAAAAAGGGGGCGGGCAGGAATGTACATCTCTGCCCACTCCTTTTTTCGGACTACCGCGATTGCTCGCGGAATATTCTTACGCGGCGGTAAGGTTCTTTACCGTAAGAGTGGGAGACCAGCCGGGCCTGGCGCGCCATTTCGTGCTGGATGCGGCGAATGTACGAAGAAGCCGGGGGAAGTTCCACCCAGTTTTCGCCATTCAAAACCGCATCTATCGCCGCACGGGTATTACTCAAAATGCCTTCTTCATTCTCATCCCCACCTTCATTCCGGGACAGATTGAACAACTCGGTCAAAAACTGTTCCATTTGATTGATTGTATTCGCGCGCAGCACATATATTGGCATTCCGCGGTGCTCTGCATCCACAATTGCGTGTTGGCGTTTGCGATAATAGGAACGGAGAGTCACCAACACATCCGCCTCCCCCACCTCCCGGGTAATCAGTGCCGGGACTCCCAGCCGCTTGGAAGCCTGTGCCAGCCGGTTACGGGCAACGCCGTAAGGATAAATCCGCACCGTTGAAATTTTCGCCCGGCGGCTAGACGCCTCTATCTTACTTTCAAGTTGCTCCACAAAGGGCGGGAGGGATGGAATATCAAACTGATGCCCGTTCGCCTGGCGGCGAAAACCCTGGGCATCACGCCCGGATGGGCGAGGGGCGGTGGAAGCCTTTTCAATATGAATCTGCCCGCCAGCATCGCGGAAGCGGATCTCCGGCGGGATGGGGTTGCCGCGCAACAGCGAGTCCACTGCGTCGGCGACGTCGTGATGAATCGCCAGCCGGTCACGAGTCTGAATCTCGATCAATACATCGAACGTGGGCGGGGAACGCCGTTCAAGGACGGTCTTCTGCGTCCCCCGGCGGCGCGCCTCTTCATCGGAGAGCGTGACGGACTCAATGCCTCCCACCAAATCTGAGAGGGTGGGGTTCACCAGCAGGTTTTCGAGCGTGTTCCCGTGTGCGGTGCCGATGAGCTGCACCCCCCGTTCCGCAATGGTACGGGCGGCAAGGGCTTCGAGTTCACGTCCGATTTCGTCAATTACGATCACTTCGGGGTTATGGTTTTCTACCCCTTCGATCATAACCTCATGCTGGAGGGAGGGTGTAGCGACCTGCATCCGGCGGGCGCGTCCAACGGCAGGATGCGGCACATCTCCATCCCCGCCGATTTCGTTGGAGGTATCCACTACGACCACGCGTTTGGTTTCGGCGAGGATGCGGGCGGCTTCGCGCAATAAGGTGGTTTTACCTACCCCAGGACGTCCAAGGAGCAAGACGCTTCTGCCGCTTTCGACAATGTCCTGGATGATGTCAATCGTGCCGTAAACGGCGCGCCCCACCCGGCAGGTCAGGCCCACAATGTTCCCTCGCCGGTTGCGGATGGCGGAGATGCGATGGAGGGTACGCTCAATGCCCGCGCGGTTGTCTTCGTCGAAATCTCCTACCCCTTCCACGACTTGACCAATTTCAGCGTGGGTGACTTCCCCTTCTTCACGCAGTAATAATTCTTCCGTTGTGAAGCGGGCTGTTGGCAAACGCCCCAGGTCAAGAATAATTTCGAGAAGATTGTCACTGTTATTGAATTTTTTTACTGATTGTGTAATCGTTTTAGGCAGCACATCGAGCAGTGCCCCAAGGTCGTCAGTTATTTTTCGTTGTGTCATAGAGAATTTTTCTTGCTTCCGAATGGTGTAAAGGTTGCGATTGGAATCTCCGGTTGTACGTTTTCCAGCCCGGTATTGGGTACGCGAATAGGAAGCGTTGCTTTTTGTAACATAGCCAGGCGTTTTACCATGACCGCCTGGTAGGGGCCGGCCTCTGCGCCCATTTCCGTCAGGTAGAGTTCCAACCAGGCCTGGTGGGAGCGAACGACAAAGTACAGGGGAATGCTGCGCCGATTAGGGATTAAGTTGACGATTTCATATAAATGCTCGGATACTCTTTCGATATTAGGGTGAAGAATGGGCTGGGCCAGGATTCCATTCGGGCCGTAGATCAAGTGAACATACCCAATTAACTCGTCTTCCTGATAGCACGCCAAGCCATTCATTTGCTCCCATGGGGAAGGTTCGGTCTGCTGGACAAGGGCAGGGACAAGTGAGGTATAGAGTTGGCGCACTGGCCCCGAATCTTGTTCGGTTGCTGTATGCCAACGCATAGAATCAGGCTGTTTTTTTTGGAAAGTTTTGTCAATTTTCCAGATGCGCTGCCGGGCATAAATCGCATACCCTGCCTTTCGCATAACATCAAATGCCACAGAGCGTTCATTGACTTCTGCTAACAAGTTATGCGCGCCATGTTTGCCGGCTTGATGGGCCAGGTAATCCAGCAGTGTCATCGTATGGGACGCGGTCAGTGCAGACTCAGGGGATAAAAAGGTAAGTTGTGCATTGGATGAGTCAGGGGTGTGGGTAAACTGGCCAATCACCTTATGTGAATTCCCTTCCTGAGCCGCCACAAATGTGTAAATCCCTGTTGCGGGAGCCACATAGGAGAGAAGCGCTCCAACAGGCACCAGTGTCATTGAGCGCGTGAGTTCCAGGGACATGTCCAGACATATGCCACGTTCCCGATGACGATGGAGGGTGGGGAAATCACGCCAGTCGAAGGGACGGATCATGTAATCAGGTGCAAAAAATAACGGTGAAAACGATCATCCGGGGTGAGTTCAGGGTGGAAAGACGTTGCTAATAAGTTTTCTTGTTGGGCTGCGACAATGCGTCCATCAGGCAATGTGGCGAGGGACCGGGCCTTCCTTTTTACAGTTTTTATCAACGGAGCGCGAATAAAAACTGCATGGTAAGGAGGATTGTCTTCGCTGATAGTTTGCAAAGCTGGCACAGGAAGATCCATCTCAAAGCTGGCAACCTGCCTTCCGAAGGCGTTACGTTCGACAGTGATGTCCATCAAACCCAATAAGGGTTGGTCACGGCGGGCATCCCTGGAGAGAAAAATTGCGCCTGCACAGGTGCCCCAAACGGGTTTCTTTTGGGCAAATTCGCGCAAGGGTGCCATTAAGCCATATTCAGTGGCGAGTTTGCCAATCGTTGTGGATTCGCCACCAGGAATGATCAATCCGTCTAAGCCTTCGAGTTGTTCAGGCAGGCGGACCTCCCGTCCACATGCGCCCAACCGACTCAATACCTGAAGATGTTCTGCAAAATCACCTTGCAGTGCGAGAACACCAATTTTTTTCGCCATACTGGACGATTACCAACCCCGTTGGGCGATCAATTCTGGCTCAGGAATGGAGGTGATCTGGCGGCCAACCATTGGTTGGCCCAAATTGCAACTAACCTCAGCGAGAATCTCCGGATTGTTGTAATGGGCGACAGCTTTGACGATCGCCGCAGCACGCCGGGCAGGGTCGCCGGATTTGAAAATACCCGATCCGACGAATACACCATCCACACCGATCTGCATCATCAGGGCAGCATCTGCAGGGGTGGCAAGCCCTCCCGCAGCGAAGTTGACAACCGGAAGACGACCAAGTCGTTTCGTCTCGACAACCAGTTCATACGGCGCGCCGAGATTTTTCGCAAACGACATCAATTCTTCATCGGGCATACTCTGCAAGCGGTGGATGTCACCCAAAACCGACCGGGCGTGACGCACAGCCTCGACAACATCCCCGGTTCCGGCTTCACCTTTGGTGCGAATCATCGCCGCGCCTTCTCCGATGCGGCGCAACGCCTCACCTAAGTTGCGGCAACCACACACAAAGGGGATCTTGAAGGCGTGCTTATTGATGTGGTGTTCTTCATCTGCAGGGGTTAACACTTCTGATTCATCCACATAGTCTACACCAATGGCTTCGAGGATCTGTGCTTCAACAAAATGACCGATCCGTGCTTTTGCCATGACAGGGATGGAAACCGCATCCATAATCTCCATGATCAAGCCAGGGTCGCTCATGCGCGCAACCCCACCGTCTGCGCGGATGTCTGCCGGGACACGTTCCAGCGCCATAACGGCTACTGCACCTGCATTTTCAGCAATCCGAGCGTGTTCTGGTGTAACCACATCCATAATCACCCCGCCTTTTAACATTTGGGCAAGCCCCTTCTTAACAGCGAAGGTACCAGTTTCTTGTTTCATGCTTCTAAAAGCCTCCGAAAATATACTTAATTAATAATAGGAGTAATTGGAGTAACCTGAATCCATTCTACCACGACGAAGGGTGAGTTTCAATTAAGGCGGCTTAATTTGAGGCAAGAGTTAGCACATTATACTCGATAACGTGTAAATTGAACAAAAGGTAAGCTGCTTCATTTGCACTTCTTTAAAGAACTCAATTTTAACCAACGAGAGACTCGTCTCGATTATGATGGGCGTTGTATAATTTACTTAATGATGTTTCACGTGAAACATTTTTATGGAAGCGCTATGAACATTTTTGTCCGTGTTCTAAATCCTATATGGATGATACTTATTGGATTAGCAGCGGGAGTTATTGTATCGAAACAACGCGATGTCAAATGGAATTTGTATGGCATTGGTGCACTTACTTTCATTGCCTCTCAGATTTTTCATATTCCCTTCAATATTTGGCTTTTAAACCCTGTTATGCAAGAATTCACCAGTGTCGCCCCACAGGGAATTGCACTCTTAATCCTTGCAGCTGCGCTTGGGCTTTCTGCTGGTTTTTTTGAAGAAACTGCCCGTTACTTAGTGTACCGATTTGGGATTAAAGACGCGCGCGAATGGAAGGATGCGCTCATGTTCGGAGCTGGACATGGAGGCATTGAGGCGATTCTGCTTGGATTGCTTACCTTTTTATCGGTTTTACAATTGATCTCGCTAACGGGACAAGATTTGAGTCACATCGTCCCTGAAGATCAGTTGCCACTTGCTCAGGCGCAAATCACCGCTTTTTGGGAGATTCCCTGGTATGGAGTCTTGCTAGGCACCGTAGAGCGTGCAATCGCACTTTGTTTTCACATCGCTGCATCTGTGCTGGTACTGCAAGCTTTTCAAAAACAAAATATTGTTTGGTTATTGGCCGCTATAGGTTTTCATGCCTTGCTGGATGCAATTGCTGTTTACGGCTCTCAAATTTGGGGGGCCTACCTCACTGAAGGGGTTTTGGCAATCTTTACCCTGTTGAGTCTTGGTATTATTTTTCTGTTTCGGCCAAAGGATAAGCAACAAGAAGAGATACCCCTGGCACCTC